>JALNZZ010000004.1 GCA_023229065.1 Porticoccaceae bacterium | reverse complement strand
TTTTTTGTTTGACGATGACTCCAGCCCGGTACTTCGCTGGACTACGCCGAAGCTCGATACAGCAGGTTTATCAATAACTTAGGCGCGTCCATCATATGCCGGTGCTTTCTGAAACTTGACCCGGTTTCCCCTCGCGCCGCTCCTATGTGGCTCTTGGAACCGGGTCGTTCCAAGGAGTCATCATGGCAAAGATCAAGCTCACCAAGACCGCCGTAGAGGCGGCGCAACCCCAGGCCAAGGACGTCGAACTGCGGGATACCGTAGTGCCCGGCTTCCTGTGCAAGATTACCCCAGCGGGCCGCAAGGTGTTCATGCTCCAGTACCGCACGAACGCCGGTCAGCCCCGCAAGCCCTCGCTGGGGCTGTACGGGGAACTGACCGTGGAGCAGGCGCGCGTCATGGCGCAGGACTGGCTGGCCGAGGTTCGCCGGGGTGGCGACCCCGGCGGCGCCAAGGCCGAGGCGCGCAAGGCGCCCACGATGGAGGCGCTGTGCAAAAAGTTCATGGAGGACTACTCCAAGAAGCGCAACAAGCCCACCACGCAGCGCGGCTACCAGGCCGTCATTGACCGCTGCATCGTTCCGGTGCTGGGGCGCAAGAAAGTGCAGGACGTGAAGCGGCCCGACATTGCCGCGTTGATGGAAAAGTTCGCCTACAAGCCGGCCGAGGCGAACAACGCCTTTGGCGTGCTGCGCAAGATGTTCAACCTGGCCGAAGTGTGGGGCTACCGCCCGGACGGCACGAACCCGTGCCGCCACGTTCCGATGTTCCCGCCCGGCGAGGAAACCCGGCTCATCGTTGACGACGAGCTGGCGCTGATCTTTCGCCAACTGGAGAAGCTGGAGGCCGAAGGGCTGGAGAACTACGTCATCCCGCTGGCGATCCGCCTGCAATTCGAGTTCGCTGGCCGCCGTTCTGAAATCTGCACGCTCGAATGGAGCTGGATCGACCTGGAAAATCGCCGCGTCGTGTGGCCCGACAGCAAGACCGGCGGCCTTTCCAAGCCCATGAGCGCGGAAGCCCATCGGCTGCTTTCGACGGCCCCGCGCCGGGAGGGTTGCCCGTATGTCCTGCCGTCTCCCAACGACCCGGCCCGGCACCTGACCTTCGGCGAGCACTATGGCGGCTGGTGCCGGGTACTCAAGGCCGCTGGCGTCCCGCATGTCGGCACGCACGGCATCCGCCACCGCTCCACGACCGACATTGCCAATTCGGGCGTACCGACCAAGGTAGGCATGAAGCTGACGGGCCACAAGACCGTGGCGATGTTCATGCACTACGTCCACACCGAGGACAAGCCGGTGCGCGATGCGGCCGAGCTGGTGGCCAGCCGACGCCAGGCCATCACTGGCGCACGGCAGGCCGAAGGAGTGGCGGCATGAACCAGCGCAAGGCATCCGTAGCGTCACCCGCAGCGCCTTCGGCGCTGCTGGGCGACATTCGGGCACTGATCGAGGCGGCGCGGCAACGCGCCGCCTCGGCGGTGAATAGCGAGTTGACGATGCTCTATTGGCGCATCGGCCAGCGCATCCACACGCAGGTCTTGGAGGGCCGGCGAGCCGACTACGGCGAGGAAGTGGTGTTGACCCTGGCGGCGCAGTTGGTCAAGGAGTACGGCGGCAGTTTCGCGGTCAAGAACCTGCGCCGCATGGTGCAGTTCGCCGCCGCCTACCCGGACGAGCGAATTGTCGTATCACTGATACGACAATTGAGCTGGACGCATTTCATCGCCCTGATCCCGCTGAAAGACCCGCTCCAGCGGGACTACTACGCGCAGATGGCGAGCGCCGAACGCTGGAGCGTGCGAACGCTGCGCGAGCGCATCGACTCGATGCTGTACGAGCGCACGGCGCTGTCGCAGAAGCCAGGGGAGATGATCGCGCAGGAGCTGGCGACGATGCGCGATGCGCAGCGCATGTCGCCCGCGCTGGTCATGCGCGACCCGTACATTCTCGACTTCCTGGGGCTGCGTGACACTTGGCAGGAAAGCGACCTCGAAGCCGCGATCATTCGTGAAATGGAGTCATTCCTGCTGGAGCTGGGCGCAGGTTTCAGCTTCGTGGCCCGGCAGAAGCGCATCCCGATTGACGACGAGGATTTCCACCTCGACCTGCTTTTCTACAACCGCAAGCTGCGGCGGCTGGTGGCGGTGGAGTTGAAGGTCGGCGAGTTCAAGGCGGCCTACAAGGGCCAGATGGAGCTTTACCTTCGCTGGCTCGACAAGCACGAACGGGAGCCGGAGGAAGCCTCGCCGCTGGGCATCATCCTTTGCACCGGCAAGAAGCGCGAGCAGATCGAGTTGCTGGAGCTGGACAAGTCGGGCATCCACGTCGCCGAGTACCTGACCGCCTTGCCGCCAAGGGGTGTGCTGGTGGAGCGGTTGCAACAGGCAACGCAGCGGGCACAGTTGCAGATCGAGCAGCGCAAGACCGATAGCGGGTAGTCCTGTTCCCAGCAGTCGGGCGTCCCGGCGTTCCGCCGTCGCGCTGTCGTGCTGCGCATCGAGCCTCGCTGCGCGAGTCTCGCCCCATGCGGGCTTCCATCACTGACGCCTCCGGCCCTGGCGGGCCTGCGCGCTCCGCTTGCCCCAACAGCCGAGGGTGTGCAGTGGGCGGGGTGTAGGCGGTCTTGCTGTTCCCTTCACCGTATCACGGCGTTCTCGCCGTCAAGGGCGGCGCGCGCCATGCGCGCTTGCGTCCTGGCGGCCGTCTGCGACCCCTGACTGCTTGCGCTGCGCCGTGCTGGCGACGGTTCCGGGCAATTCCGCCCGAGCAACCGGAGCACGATCATGTCGCAACTGTCCTTTTCCTCGTTCGATTCCTCGCTGATGGTGCGTGACACGCAGGGCCGCTACCTGCTGGCGACTGCCGAGCAGATTCTGGACGCCGCGCGCCAGGCCATCGAGCGCAAGATGCAGCGCGGTACGTCGTTCACATCGCCGGCGGCAGTCAAGGAATACCTGTGCGCCAAGCTGGCCGGCTTCGAGCATGAAGTCTTCGCGGTGCTGTTCCTCGATACACACCATCGGTTGATCGAATACGCCGAGATGTTCCGCGGCACCATCGACGGCGCATCGGTGTATCCGCGCGAGCTGGTCAAGGAAGCGCTGCGGCACAACGCGGCGGCGGTCATCATTTCGCACAACCACCCGAGCGGCAATCCCGAGCCGTCGCAGGCCGACAAGGTACTGACGCAGCGGCTCAATGAGGCGCTGAGGCTGGTGGACGTGCGCGTGCTGGATCACGTCATCGTCGCGGGCAACAGCACGGCATCCTTCGCCGAACGCGGCCTGATTTGACCTTGGGGGCTTCGGCCCCTTTTTGCTGCGCCTGGTGGCGCAACTCCGGCCCTCGCGGGCCTGCGCGTGCTGCGCACTTGCCGAAAGCCGGGGTGCGTGGAGGTGTGAGGGAGGCGGTCTTGCTGTTCCCTTCATCGTGCCACGGCGTTCTCGCCGTCAAGGGCTGCGCGCCGATGGCGCTTGCGTCCTGGCGGCCGTCGTTGACCCCTGACTGCTTGCGCTGCGCCGTGCCCCGGAAGGGTCGGGCAATTCCGCCCGGCAACCTTTCAGGAGTTCACCATGAACAACCTACTCATCACTACCGAGCAGCGCATCGTGCTGCTGGCCAACGGCCGCGCATCGCTGGAGAACCCGGACTTCGATCCGGCTCCAGTGGTCAAGCTGTTCACGCCGGACGGCGGCGCGACTTGGCTGCTGACCGAGATTGATCCAGACGACCACGACCACGCCTTTGGTCTTTGCGACCTGGGCCTGGGGGAGCCGGAAATCGGCTGGGTCAGCTTGGACGAGCTGGCGAGCGTGCGCGGCGGGCTGGGCCTGCCGATCGAGCGCGACCTGTCTTTCCGGGCAGAGAAGCGTCTAAGCGGCTATGCGCGTGATGCGCGGCTGGCCGGGCGAATCGTCGTCTGACTTCGCCCTTGGAGCGCCGCAAGGCGCTCCTTGCGCTTTTTCGACCATCACAGGAGATCAATGCCATGAGCAGCCATCACGACTACATCATCGAAATCACCGCCCAGCATGATGCGCTCAAGCCGTTCGCGCCGGAGAACGGCCAGCCGCTGCGCTTCAAGATCGGTGACGCGGTGATCTACACCAACGAATACGGCGTGCAGTTCCGTAGCTGCATCAACGGGTTCTACCGCCCGACCGAGCCTTCGGGGCTGTATGCGCGCGGTATGCGCTACTACCTCGATTCGTCAGCGCCGTGGATGCCGGTTGCGCAATCCAGCCTGCGCCCTGACGACTCGGCCTGATGCCTTCGCGCCCCTTCCGGGGCGCTGCGCGCTGCGCTTGCCTCCAGGGGAAAGCCCTGCGGGCTATCCCCGCCGCGCGAGGCTTGGCACCCCTAAAGACCGCCGAACCGGCTGCGCCGGATCGGCCAGAAATCCGCAGCCACAGCAGAACCCGCTTCCCGATGTGTGGGGCGTAGTGCGCTTGGTGCTCATCGAACCTTGAAGGCTGGGCGTCCCCGGCCACCTGGGAGATGGCCGGTCGCGCTGTCGTGCGCGTAGCGCATCAAACCCCCTTCGGGGTTTCGCCCCTGTCGGGCTTCCATCGTTCCCTCGCTCCGCTCGGCTGACGCCTCCGGCCCGGCTTCCAGCTTCGGGCCTGCGCGCTTCGCTTGCCGTGCGGTCAGCGCAAGGGGAAGGCCGTTGCCATGTCCAGCCGTCTCCCCTGACTTCATCACCTTGTCCGCGACTGTAGCCCGCGCCCGTGTGCCGTCAAGGCGCGCAGGGCCGTGTCCTCGGCTGCGCCTGCGGGCCGCACCAACCCTGCGCTTGCCTCCTTGACGGCACACGTTCGCGCGCTCCTGACCGTCGCGGGCGATGAACTCAGGAAAGACGGTGGCAACAGGGCCAACCGGGTTCCTCTCGCCGACCGCACCAAACAGCCGAAAGGCTGGGCTCCGAATCTAGGAATCCGGTGTGCGGTGTGAACAGCAAACCCTTTTTTCTTTGTCAGGAGAAATGAAATGCAACTCGCATCCCGATTCGCTTCCCGTTCCCCCTCGCTGCGCAGCGACTACCCGCTGTCCGATGACCAGATTCACCGCGTAGCGCCGTCCATCTTCGCGGACGCGCCGCATGAAAGCCGTTCGCAGCGGTACGCCTACATCCCCACCGCTGCCGTGCTGACCGAGCTTCGCAAAGAGGGGTTTCAACCCTTCATGGTGACGCAAACCCGCGTGCGCGACGAAGGCAAGCGCGAGCACACCAAGCACATGATTCGCCTGCGCCACGCCAGCCAGATCAACGGCGCGGAGGCCAATGAAATCGTGCTGCTGAACTCGCACGATGGCACGAGCAGCTATCAGATGCTGGCCGGGATGTTCCGGTTCGTGTGCAGCAATGGCCTTGTGTGCGGCGACACCGTGGCCGATGTGCGCGTGCCCCACAAGGGCGACGTTTCCGGGCACGTCATCGAAGGCGCTTACGAAGTTTTGCGCGGCTTCGACCGGGTGAAGGATTCCCGCGATGCCATGCGCGCAATCACGCTGGACGAAGGCGAGGCCGAAGTGTTCGCCCGCGCCGCGCTGGCCCTCAAGTACGACCCCACCGACAACAAGCCCGCGCCCATCACCGAATCGCAAATCCTGATGCCGCGCCGGTTCGACGACCGCCGCCCGGACTTGTGGAGCGTGTTCAACCGCACGCAAGAAAACCTGACCAAAGGCGGATTGCATGGCCGCAGCGCCAACGGACGCCGCCAGCAAACCCGCCCGGTGCAGGGCATTGATTCCGATGTGCGCCTGAACCGCGCCCTCTGGATGCTGGCCGATGGCCTGCGCCAGTTGAAAGCCTGACCCCTTCCGATGTTTCACCCGCCGGAGGGGCGGTTTCCCCTCCATTCCCTTGTTTCACTTGATTGGAGAACCACCATGAACGCCATCACCTACACCGAAGCCCGCGCCGTCAACACCGCCGCCGCTGTCCCGCTGGAAGCCGCCGACCCGACCAAGAACCTGATTCTGGTTCCGCTGTCGCGGCTGGTGCTGCGCCCCACGGGCCGCAACGTGCGCAAGACCCCGCGCATGTCCATCCCCGAATTGGCCGCGAGCATCCAGCGCGTGGGCCTGCTGCAAAACCTGATCGTGATTGCATCCGCCGATGGCGAGCACTACGAAGTCGTGGCCGGTGGCCGCAGGCTGGCCGCGTTGAAGCTGCTGGCGAAGAAGCACCGCATCAGCAAGGAATGGGAGGTGCCTTGCCTGCTGGTGGCCGATGGCACCGCCCGCACGGCCAGCCTCACCGAGAACGTGCAGCGCGAAGCGATGCACCCGGCAGACCAGTTCGAGGCATTCGCCGCGCTGGTGGCCGAAGGCCGACCCATCGAGGACATTGCAGCGGATTTCAGCGTGTCCCCGCTGGTGGTGCAGCGCCGCTTGAATCTGGCGAACGTATCGCCCCGCCTGCTGGCCGACTACCGCGCCGAAGCCGTGAGCCTTGACCAGTTGATGGCCCTGGCCATCACCGACGACCACACCGCGCAGGAAGTCGCCTTCTACGATGCGCCAACATGGCAACGCCAGCCGTCCGCGCTGCGCGACCGCCTCACCGAAAGGGAAATCGACGCCTACCGGCATCCGCTGGTGCGCTTCGTCGGGCTGGACACCTACGAGGCCGCAGGCGGTGGCGTGCGCCGTGACCTGTTCGCCGAAGGTGACGCGGGCGTGTACCTGACCGATGCTGCGTTGCTGGACAGGCTGGCGCAAGACCGGCTGGCGGGCATCGCCGCCGAAGTGAAGGCCGAAGGCTGGGCATGGGTAGATGCCACGCCGGGCGTGACCCATGCCGACCTGCACGCCTTCCAGCGTGCGCCGAGGGAGCGGCGCGAACCGACCAAGCGCGAAGCGCAGCGCATCGAAAAGCTGCAAGCCAAGATGCAGGAACTGGCCGCAGCCGTGGATGACGCGCTGGACGTCGACGACGAGGAAAAGGCCGATGCCTTGCAGGAAGAAGGCGAAGCCGTGGGCGAGCAGTTGCAGGCGCTGGAAGATGGCTTGCAGGACTACAGCCCGACCGTGAAGGCCGCAGCCGGTGCCATCGTCACCATCGACCGCAACGGGCAGGCCGTCATCCATTGCGGCCTGCTGCGCGAGGCCGAGGCCAAGGCGCTGCGCACGCTGGAACGCCTGCGCCAAGGTTTCAGCGGCGAGGATGCCGTGAACGACGACGAAGGCGAAGACGGAGACAGCGAAGGGCAGCCCAAGACCGCCGCCATGTCCGACCGGCTGGCGCAACGGTTGAGCGCCCATCGCACCGCCGCGCTGCAAATCGAAGTGGCACGGCATCCGCAAGTGGCGCTGGCCGCGCTGGTGCATGGCATGGTGCAGACCGTTTTGCAGGAAAGCCACTACGGCCACGATCTGCCGCTGGGCGTGAGCCTGAAAGTGCAAGACCGGCTGGAAGGCATGGCCCCGGACTGGCCGGAATCGCCCGCCGCCGTGGCGCTGCGCGAACTGCAACAGGTGGCGGGCGAAGCCTTGCCCGAGGACAGCGCCGAACTGTTCGCCGCGCTGCTGGCGAAGTCGCAAGACGAACTGGTGCGGCTGCTGGCGGTATGCGTGGCCGTCACGGTGGACGTGGTGACACCCCGCACCACGCGGCAGCAGCCGGGCGAAGAACTGGCGCAGGCCGTGGGGCTGGACATGGCCGCGTGGTGGAAGCCATCCAATGAAGGTTATTTCCGGCATGTGCCGAAGGCCGCGATTCTGGAAGCCGTTGAGCAGTTCGCACCGTCGCACGTCACCCGGCTGGCGAAGTTGAAGAAGGCCGACATTGCCAGCGAAGCCGAGCGGCTGGCGGATGGAACCGGATGGATGCCCGCCATCTTCGCCACCGAAGGCACGCAGGAAGCCACGCAGGCAGAACCGCAGGCGCAGGATGACGCCCCGGAGGATGCCGAGGCACTGGCGGATGAACCCGCCGTGGCGCTGGCCGCTTGACCTGCGCCGATGGCAAGCGCCCCGGCCTTGAACCGGGGCGCTTCGCTTGAAGGAGAACGCCCCATGACCCACACCACCACCAGCCGCCTACGCATGGCGGCGATCTACGCCCCCGGCGCGGTACGCGCCCGCCGCTGGCACGGCGACGGCGACGTGCGCGGCTACCGCCCGCCCTCGGGCTGGTTAGCCCGTGCCGACCTGACCGACATTCACCCCATCACGGGCCGCGCCTTGCCGCGTGCCGTATGGTGGCTCATCGAGACGAAGAAATAACCCGAACAGCACCGCGCCCAGGCCGTTCCGTCCTGGGCGCGGTGAAATGCAAATCCGGGCGCGGCGGTGGCCGCGCCCGGTGTTCAAGGCCAACAGCCGAATCAGAACGCCGCCGCCTTCGCGCTCGCTCAGGCGGCGGCGTTGAAGGCATCGCTGTAGTGCGCGACGCCTTCCGGCACTGGCCCGTGCAGAGCCAGCGCCATGAAGTAGCCGGGCGGTACGCCCGGCAGTTGCAGACCCGCATGGGCCTCAAAACCAAAGCGCGCGTAATACGCGGGATCTCCCAGCAGCACGCAGCCTGCGGCCTGCATGGCTCGCAGTTCGGACAGCGCCTGTTCCATCAGGCGCGAACCGATGCCGTTTCCCTGCCTTGGCGGCAGGACGGAGATTGGCCCCAGGCCGTACCAGCCTTGGGCCTCTCGCCCGTGGTCATCGGTGATCGTCACCGGCGACAGCGCGACGTGGCCGACGACCTGGCCATGTTCTTCGGCCACGATGGAAAGCGTCAGTTCGCCGGCGGCTCGCAAGGCCCGCACGATGAATTGCTCGGTGTGGCTGGTATGTGGTGCATCGGCGAAGGCGGCCACCGTGACTGCCTCGATGGCGGCAACGTCGTCCGGGGTTTCGTGTCGGAGCTGGAGGGTCATGGACTGGTCTTGGTTTTCTTCCTGAGAGCATAGAACGGCCTGGGCGTGTCGGCGCGATGCGCCGCCGGGCTTTGCGGGCTTCGCCCCGTGCCGACTTCGCTGTCACGGCCATTCGGCTTCAATCCCTCACGTCTTCGCGCCTGCGGCGCTGCGCGCTGCGCTTGCCTCCAGGGGAAAGCCCTGCGGGCTATCCCCGCCGCGCGATGCTTGGCACCCCTTGATACCGCCGAACCGGCCTACGCCGGATCGGCCCGGCCAGCGCCCCACCGCGATGGGCGCGGCACTGGCGAACACGCTGGCGCTTGCTGCGGCAGGTTGTGCAAATGCAGGCCGTCCTCAACGCTGGCGGTTCGTACCCATCACGTCACGAAGGACGGTTCACGCCAGTTCACGGTATGCCTTTCCGGCATCGCTATGGAGCTTCCACGCCACGCCTCAAGACCGGCACCGCAAGGTGCGGCAGGGGCGTTCTCGCGTGTCGTCGGGGGGTTGACCTGGCCCGCGTCAGCGGGCGAGCCGGTGCAGCCTTCATGCGGGGATGCCGAGCCGGCCCCATCTCCTTTCGGAGCGGTTCGGCCCAAGGCGTCCTTGTCTCGTTGTGAATCCTGGCGGTGGCGCGGCTGCGCCTCGGGCTTCATGGCTGCAACCGTCCTTCGAAAACAATTTCCCCGCCGCTGCGCGGCTTCCTCGCGCAGCAAATTCTTTTCGCCTCCCGGCTCTCCACTGCGTTTCGACCGCAAGCGGTGCAGCCAGCCCGTCCCCCGCCGGCCGGATCACAACAAGGACGCGATGGGCGCGAACCTTGTTCAACCGAAAGGAAAACATCATGGCCAACATCGGCACCTTCACCGCAGAAAAAGACGGCTTCACCGGCACGCTTCGCACCCTGACGCTCAACGTCAAGGCCAAGCTGGTTCCCAACGACAAGGGGGACAACGAGAAAGCCCCTGACTTCCGCTTGCAGGCGGCCAGCCACGACATCGGCGCGGCGTGGAAGAAGACCAGCGAGGCCGGGCGGGAGTACATCTCCGTGACCCTCGACGATCCATCGTTCCCAGCCACGGTCTATGCCCGCCTGATCGAAAGCGAGGACGGCACGCACGACCTGATCTGGTCGCGCAGCAAGCCCCAGGCGGCGTGACCGCCGCCCGCAGCGCCCCGCCACACGGCGGGGCGCTGCGCTGTTTCTTCGCCCCAAACCTGGCAGCGGCAAGCAGCAATCCATAGCAGGTTGCGTTTCCATACGCGGAAGCTGCGTTGGTGCCGTCGGTCAGGGCATGGCGTGTCGGCGCGATGCGCCGCCGGGCTTTCGGGCTGCGCCCCGTGCCGTCGTTGTCGTCACGGCCATTCGGCTTCAATCCCTCACGCCTTCGCGCCTGCGGCGCTGCGCGCTTTGCTTGCCTCCAGGGGAAAGCCCTGCGGGCTATCCCCGCCGCGCTGCGCTTGGCACCCCTTGAGCGCCGCCGAACCGGCCTGCGCCGGATCGGCCGGGCCGGCGCCTACGGCTGGGCCGCTGCTGCTGCGAGCTGGCTTTCAGCCTCGCTCATCAGCACCGCCGTGCTGCATTCGAGCGCGCTGGCGATCTTGAAGATAAGCGCCAGCGTGGGCATGTGTTCGCCGCGCTCGACCTTGCCCATGTGCGAACGCTCGATGCCGGCCAGGTGTGCCAGCGATTCCTGCGCGATCCCTCGTTCCGTCCGTAGCGCGCGCACCGCCGCGCCGAAGGCTTGCGCCAGTTCGGCATCGAAGGTGGTGGCACCGGCCGGGCGGCCAGGTTGGACGGAGCGCTTCTGCATGGACAGAAGCGTCAAATCGCAGGACAATTAAAACCACGTTATCTTTAACTCATTGCCAAAAAATCGCTGTTCCGTGCTTTTACGGAAATCCGCATTTACGGATTTCCACAGAACCGGGGAATCGCATCCGTGTCTTTCCGGCTTCCTGCAATTGCGCTTCCGCGCTTGCGTTCTTCTACGGATGCGATGGCTTGTGCATCCGTGCTTCCACACGCATGCACGGTTCCGTGGGGGTTCTGCCCATGACCTTGCCGCTTGTCACCGCTGATGAACGCGCCCGGCTGCTGGCCCACGGCGCGGCGCTCGCCGCTGGTCAGCGCCTCGACCCGCTGCCGGTGGTGCGCCTGTTCACCCCTGACGCGCATGTGACCTGGCTGCTGGTGTCGCTCGACCCCGCCGATGGCGATACGGCCTATGGCCTGATCGACCTCGGCATCGGCATGCCCTCGCTGGGGACGGTCAGGCTGTCCGACCTGGCCGGCATCGTCGGGCCGCGCAAGCTGCCGTTGCAGCGGGATCGGTATTTCCAGGCGGTGCGCCCGCTGTCGGAGTACGTCCGGCTGGCGCAGGAGAACGACGCGATCACGGACTGATGAACGCCAGCGCGGCCCGGCCAGCCGGGGCGCACTGTGACTATTTCAGTCTTGGTCAAGACCGGGTAGGTCTGAATCGGCATTGATGCACCGAAGCGATGCCAGTCTGATGCAAACAGTCCTGATCTTTGGCGCGGGCTGCGGCACGGTATCCGGTGCCGCGCACCATTTCCGGGTGGCGCAGCCGTCGCATTCAGACGATTTCCCCAACACGCCGGAGCCAAACGGTCTTGACACCGACAGTTACAGCTTAACCGTTTTTGATGATGACCTGATGGCATTTCGATAGCTCCCGCATCGCGGAAATCGTGGCGACGCATCCCAAGCACAGGGAGCTTTCGCCATGACTGATCGCAGCGCCGACCACTGGTATCCGACAGCCGCCTATCTCTACGTCCTGCACCTCGATGGCCCCGCGCTGGCCTGGGAATACCTGCGCAGGAATCCCGACTACCGCCGCGACTGGCTGCGCCGTCGCCGCCGACCGGACGCGGCGCAGGCTTGGAGCCTGCGCCTGTTGGAAAACCCAGCCCTGGATGCGCGCGAAGCGCATCCGGCCTGGTTCCCTGACCACGATGCCGTGGTGCAGCTCTATCCCGACGCCGACCCGCCACCCGAAGCCCATGCCTTCGAGTTCTGGCGCGTTCCTGGCCGCAAGCAACTGATCCACGATGGCAAGCGCCTGGTGCTGGTGGCGCATTGGCCCGGCTGCTGCCTGCGGCTCGCGCTCGCGCCGGGCCTGGAGGACGGTGTGGCCTACCTCTACGCCACTCGTGCCTGCGCCACGCCCTGCACGCGCTATCGCACGCTCGCGGCGGAACTCGACGCCCTGGCTGCCGCCACGGTTGCCGCGCCTGCGGCGGCGGCCCGTTCGCGGCCCACGCCTGCCGCACTGCTGGAGCTGCACACCTTGCAGGCGCTCGACGCGACCCTGGCGGGCGCGTCCTTGCGCGAAGTGGCCGAAGGGCTGTTCGGCGCCGATACCGTCGCGGGCGACTGGCACAAGGACGGCGCCTTGCGCGCCCGCGTGCGTCGGCTGGTGCGCCGTGGCGATGCGCTGATGCGCGGCGGCTATCGCCGCCTGGCACAGCTTCCGCCACTGCCGTTGCAGTAGGGGGGACGTTTCGCAGCCCCTGCAATTCGTCCCTTAGCAAGAAGCCTCGCTTTCTTGAAAGTGCCTTCATCCGGCTGCGTGGTGTGGCCGGGCTTGATGGAGGTTCATCCCATGCGACCAGCTCCCTTGCGGCCTGCCGCCACTGTCTCGACCGCTGCCGCGCAGCCGCAGCGTTACCTCACCAACGACGAAGCCGCCGAGTACCTGCGCTTGTCGCCGCGCACGCTGGAAAAGCAGCGCGTGATCGGCGGCGGCCCGCGCTTTCGCAAGTTCGGCCGGCGCGTCATGTACGCCGTGGCCGACCTCGACGCCTGGGCGGCCGACCGCAGCTTCGAGACGACTTCCGATCCCGAGTACGCCGAGCACCACTCGGCGGACAGCCGTGCGCGCTGATCGCTGGCGCGCGCCAGGCCACAGCCATGTCCATCTCCGCGCTGCCATTCCGGCAGCGGCCCCCGCAAGAACGCGAACAGCTCGACCTGTTCCGCGCCTTGCCGGGCGACATGGCACCGCGCGACAGCCAGGACTTGATGGCCTATCCGTTCTTCTCGCTCGCCAAGTCCAAGCGGGTCAAGCCCATCGACTTCCGGGCGGGCAACGTCACGATCCGCGTGGAAGGCACGCAGGAGCATGGCATCGCCACGATTTGGGATGCCGACGTGCTGATTTGGGCGGCCTCGCAGATCGTGGAGGCGAAGGATGCGGGCCTGCGGCCATCACGGCTGATCCGCGCGACGCCCTACGAGATCCTGCGCTTCGTCGGGCGCGGCAAGTCGCTGCGCGACTACCAGCGCCTCAAAGCGGCCTTGGATCGCCTGCAATCGACCACGGTGGCCACGTCCATCCGCGAGACAACCGGGCGGCGTTTGCACCGCTTCTCGTGGATCAACGAATGGAAGGAACTGGCCGATGCCAGCGGCACGCCGTTGGGCATCGAGCTGATCTTGCCGGACTGGTTCTATACGGGCGTGCTGAATGCGGCCCTGGTGCTGACCATCGACCCGGCGTATTTCCGGCTGACCGGCGGCATCGAGCGGTGGCTGTACCGCCTGGTGCGCAAGCACGGCGGCAAGCAGGCATACGGCTGGCAATTCGACTTCCGCTACCTGCACCAGAAATCCGGCAGCACCGCCAAGCCCTACGACTTCGCCTGCGACTTGCGCGCGCTCGTCGCGCGGCAGTCGCTGCCCGGCTACGTCCTGGGCATCGAGCGGATGCCGGACAGCGGCGCCGAGCTGCTGACCTTCCGGCCCGTGCCGCATACGGCACGGGGATAACTCCGGGAGAGCCTGTGAATAGTGTCGTGCTATCAGGCGTGCGGGGTATCGTGCTATCAGGCGTGGGACTATCGTGCTATCAGGCGTGCCAATCGGCCGCAAACCCGCGCCAGCACTGGGTTTGCGCGCCCTCTAACTTCCCTAACTTAATTTCTCTAACTTGTAGTAGGGAAACGCCGCTGCGGTGGACAACCGCCACGCGGCCACCAACGCAGCAGGAACAGCCAGGCTTTCCAACACGAAGGGCCAGGCCATGATCGTCGCGCTGCTCAACCAGAAAGGCGGCGTGGGCAAGACCACGCTCGCCACCCACATTGCCGGCGAACTGGCAATGCGCGGCCAGCACGTCGTGCTGCTGGACGCCGACCCGCAGGGGTCATCGCTCGACTGGACACAGCGCAGAAGCCAGCAAGGCTTGCCACGGCTTTTCAGCGCCGTGGGCCTCGCACGCGAAACGCTGCATCAGGAAGCCCCGGAGCTGGCACGCCGCGCCGATCACGTTGTCATCGACGGCCCGCCGCGCATCGCCGCCTTGGCGCGCTCCGCGCTGCTGGCGGCCGAGCGCGTGCTGATCCCGGTGCAGCCCAGCCCCTACGACCTGTGGGCCAGCGCCGAGATGGTGGCGCTGATCCGCGAGGCGCAAGTCTTTCGGCCTGCGCTGCGCGCGGCCTTCGTCATCAACCGGCGTGTCAGTACCACCGTGATCGGGCGCGAAGCGCGCCAGGCGCTCGCCGATCAGCCGCTTCCTGCGCTGCGCGCGGAAGTGCATCAGCGCATCGTGTTCGCCGACAGCGTGGCCGCTGGCCGGCTTGCACGCGAGACGGCGCCGGACAGCGCCGCCGCGCGCGAAATCACCGCGCTCGTGGACGAACTGCTGCGGTGGACGACATGACCGCGAAGCCACCACCGAACAGCAAGCGCGCAGCAAAGCGCGTCGGCATCGGCGCGCGTCCACCTGCGAATCCGCACGCCGAGGCGTGGATTCGCCAGGGCGACGCCGACGCGCTGGGCAAGGGCGACCTCTACACGGCCCGCCTCACCCTCGACATCACGCCCGCCATGCGGGCGCGCATCAAGGTCTCTGCCTTCACGCAAGGCGTGACCGTGGCCGACCTGCTGCGCGGCCTGCTGGAACGGGAGTTTCCCGAGAACCGCAGGGAGAACACACCATGACTGCATCCACTGCACTAGCCGCCGCGCCTGCCGCTGTCGCGGCCACGGCCACGGCTGCGCCACAGCCATCATTCATCGCACCTTCCGGCCAGCCAGCCAGCGCGCCGCTGACGCGCGTGGCGCTGGCCTACATCGAGGCCCGTTTCAAGCTCTACCTGCGCTTCGGCGAACCCGCGTGCACGCACCAGCTCGACCGCTGGCGGCGCAGCGCGGTGTTCCTGCCGGGCGCGGTGTTCTGCCGCATCCGCTGGCAGGCCAACGACTACGGCACCGTGCGCTGGCAGCTCATGGTGATGCAAGCCTGCACGCCGCTGGACGCGGCGCAGCGCATCCCCGGCGTACAGCCGGGCGCGCGCCTGCTGCTGCACGCCGAGGGCGACGGGCAAGTGCGCGCCGTGCTGGAACGCATCGACGCCATCGAGGCGCTGGGCATCGCGCCCATCGCCGTCTCGCCTGCGTACTGGCGCACGCTCGCCAACCGGCTCGCCGCGCGCCTGCCGCTGCCCGAGTACACCGCCGAGCGGCACGCCGCCTGGTTAGCCGGGAGGGTGCTGCCATGACCGCCGTTTCCACTGGCGCCAACACCACTGGAAAGGCACCGCGTCCTCGCTCGCGCCTGCGCGCTCGCATCGTGCTCGCGGGCTTCGCCGCCTGCGGCCTCGCTGCGCTCGCCTGGGCGTCCTTCGTGCATCCGATGCCGCGCCTGATCTACAACCCGTCCGACAGCGTTCCGGTGGGCTGGTATCGCATCGCACCACCCGATGCGCCGCGCGTCGGCTCCATCGTGCTGACCACGCTGCCGCCAGACGCCGCCGCGCTGGCCGCGCAGCGCGGCTACCTGCCGGCGCGCGTGCCGTTGCTCAAGCGCGTGGGTGCCGTCGCGCCGCAGGAGGTGTGCATCGCTGGCGGCATCGTCCGCATCGACGGCGTGCCTTTGGCCGCCGCGCTGCTCGCCGACCGCTGGGGCCGCCCGCTGCCATCCTGGCAGCAGTGCCGCCGCCTTGAACCCGGCGAGCTTTTCCTGTTGAGCGTGACCAACCCGTCGTCGTTCGACAGCCGGTATTTCGGGCCGGTTGCCGCATCCGCCGTGATCGGCGTCGCGCACCCGGTCTGGCTGGAGAAGCGCCCATGATCGCCGCCGATTCGCTGCGCATCATCGTGCTATCAGGCGTGTCGATCCCGTGGTGTTCCGCGTGTCATCGCGCGTGCAGTGCGAGCGCATCCGCGCCGCGCTTCGCGCCGCCTTCCCATGTGCAGGCGTCTTGCCTCGAACGCTGCCGGCCTGCGGCCGTCGCCGCGTTCGCCGGCGCGCTGGCTGCTCGCGCAGCAGCGCCGCCGGGCCGCCGCTGCCCGGAGCGTCAGCGAGGGGCAAAGGCGGAAGGCAAGACAAAAGGACGCGGCACTAGGCCGCGTCGAAAGCCTGTCTGCACATGGGGGTGGCGCGGCACGGAGCGGCTTCGCCGCCGTGCCGCGTGGGGCGCGAAGGTCGCGCCAATGCAGGCATGTCCGCGTGCTTCGCACGACAGGACACGCCAGAGCTTGCAGGATGCGCGGCCATGAGCGACCGCCGCGACGACGATTTCCGGGTACGCCCCAGCGCCCCGAAGAACCGGGGCAAGGGTCAGGGCCAGAGCTTCGTTTCCAAGGTGCTCAAGCAGGCAGGCAAGGCCAGCAGCGGCAAGTCCTCGATGCGCCATTCCGCAGCCGGCGGCAGCGGCGCACGCGCCGGTCAGCGCCCCGGTTCACGGCTTGGGCGCGGCCACACGGCGGCGCGCTTCGCCGGGGCGAAGCTGACGCCCATGTCGCGGCGCGTGACCATCAAGACCCTGCTGGTCAACCAGCGCAACGCCAGCCCGCAGTCGCTCGCCAGGCACCTGCGCTACATTGAGCGCGACGGCGCCGGCCGCGATGGCGAACCGGGCCGGGCCTACGGGCCGCAGACCGACGAAGCCGACCTCGATGCCTTCAAGGAGCGGGCCGCCGACGACCGGCACCATTTCCGCTTCATCGTCTCCCCGGAGGACGGCGCCGAGCTGGACGACCTGCGCACCTACACCCGGCATCTGGTGAACCGGATGGAAGCCGACCTTGGCACGCGGCTGGATTGGGTGGCGGTGGATCACTGGAACACCGACAACCCGCACGCACACCTGATCGTGCGCGGACGCGACGACACCGGCAAAGACCTCATCATCGCCGGCGACTACATCGCCCACGGCTTCCGCCATCGGGCCGCCGAACTGGCGACCGAATGGCTGGGGCAGCGCACCGAACTGGAGATCCAGCAGACCTTGGGACGCGAGGTGAAACAGGAGCGGTGGACGAGCCTCGACCGCACATTGCAGCGTGAGGCCGGCGTGGATGGCCGGGTGCAGATCGAACGCTTCAATGAACCCCGGCTGCAACGCCAGCGGCTGCTGCTGATCGGCCGACTCCAACGCTTGCAGCGCCTGGGCCTGGCCGACGAGGTGCAGCCCGGCACCTGGGCCGTCCATGCGGACGCGGAGAAGACCTTGCGTGCCCTGGGCGAGCGTGGCGACATCATCCGCACCATGCAGCGCGCCATGAGCGGCCAGCCGCGCGAACTGGCGGTGTTCGAGCCGGGCGACGACGGCCGCACCATCGTCGGCCGCGTGGCCGGCAAGGGGCTGGCCGACGAGCTGCACGACCGCGGCTATCTGGTCATCGACGGGGTGGACGGCAAGGCCCACTACGTCGCGTTGAACGCCGGCGACGAGCTGGCGAACTATCCAACCGGATCGGTGGTGGAGGTGCGTGGTTCCGCGGAGGTACGGGCGGCCGACAAGAACATCGCCGCGCTGGCGAGCGATGGCCTGTACCGCACCGATCATCACCTGGCGATCGAGCAGGGCCGGGCCAAGCCCGACCGCGACCCGCAGCAAGTCGTCGCGGCCCACGTCCGCCGGCTGGAAGCCCTGCGCCGGGCCGGCATCGTGGAGCGCGTGGCCGAGGGGTTATGGAAGGTGCCGGACGACCTGACCGAGCGTGGCCGCCAGTACGACGCGCAACGGCTGGGCGGCGTCGCCGTGGAGCTGAAATCGCACCTGTCCATCGAGCTGCAGGCGCGCGTGATCGGAGCCACCTGGCTCGACCAGCAGTTGATCGGCGGCGGCAAGGGGCTGGGCGACTTGGGCTTTGGTGGCGAGGTCAAGAACACCCTGCAACAGCGCGCCGACTTCCTTGAAGAACAGGGGCTGGCGGAGCGGCGCGGGCAGCGAGTGATCCTGGCGCGCAACCTGCTGGGCACGCTGCGCAATCGGGAACTGGCGCAGGCCGCCAAGGACATTGCCGCCGAAACCGGCCTGGCGCATCGGCCCGCCACGGACGGGCAGCGCGTTGCAGGCATCTACCGGCGCTCCGTCATGCTTGCCAGCGGGCGCTATGCGATGCTCGATGATGGCATGGGGTTCAGCCTGGTGCCGTGGCGGCCTGTGATCGAACAGCGGCGGGGGCAGCAACTCGCAGCGACGATGCACGGTATCGGGGCATCGTGGGAAGTCGGTCGGCCAAAGGGGCCATCGTTGGGCTAGTTCCAGGTACTAGTCCTTTAAAATCTCCGTCGTCATGAAGTCTATGAGTGCTCATAGTTTCGGCGCCATATGCTTGCTGGATGACCAGAGCATGTGGAAGGTGTCCTGACGCTCGGTGCTCTCGTGCTCATGCATACGAACGCAGTGGTCTCAGTGTCGACTATCTGGATATCCAACTCACCAATTCCTTCCAATCGCTCAATCAAGTCGTATCGATCCACGTAAACGTGCGTTGAGCTGATCAACCAGCCACAAGAGACTACCGCGAATGATCCCGTGCAGGCGTGCCTGGTGGCTACGATAGAGCAGCACATGGCTGGCCTGCGCCAGCCTTCCGCGTAGCGTTGTCCCCTTGAGCAGGCCGAACTTGCCCAGCGACGCAAATGCGTCGTACTCGCCTAGTGACACCAGGGATCCAAGGTCGCGGTGCACGAAGTCAGGGGGCGTCAAGCCTCGCTCGATCACGCGCGGAAGTTGGCGGATGAGGTATTGCGCCTGCTGATGTGCAACCTGTGCTGTCGGCGGCAAGGAGCGCTGGTTGCCCGACAAAGTAAGGCTCGCGCAATCGCCCACGGCGTAGATCCGCGGGTCCTGCGTCGTCTGCAGCGAGGGCCGTACCAGTAACTGGTTGATAGCATTCGCTTCCAGCCCCGCTAGATTCGACAGCAAGTTCGCAGCCTTGACCCCGGCCGCCCAGATCTTTAGGGATGCCTCCCGCCGAGTGCCGTCGCTAAACAGGAAGGCATCGGCATCCACTGCGCTGACCCGTGTGTCGGTGTACACACGGACACCCAATTGCTCCAAACGCGCTCGGGTAGCTTCAGAGATGTCTTTGGGAAAGGCGGCCAGTAATCGCGGTCCGCTCTCGATTAAAGCAACTGACATGCGCGACATCAGGTCGTGGGCGCCATACGCCGCCGCTGATTCGGCCAGTTGCACCAATTCGGCAGCCAACTCCACGCCTGTGGCGCCGCCGCCAACTATCCCGATTGAGAGTTGGGCATCCTGCGCCACGCACTGCAGGACACGAAGTCGAATCTCCCGGTTGAATGCATCGGCCTGCTCGCGCGAGTCGATCCGGTAACAGTGGTTTGCGGCACCACGCGTCCTGAAGTCGTTCGCTTGACTGCCGATGGCAATAATCAGAGTGTCATATCCAACTATGCGGCCGGGAATCAGAAGTCGCCCGTCGTCAGCGTAGACTGCGGCGATCTGCAGTTCTCGCCGTTCCCGATTCAGGCCGCACAGCTCGCCAGGCTGGTAGACGAATCCGGTATCGCGCGCCTGCGCCAAGTAGGGTGTTTGCTGCTGCGAAACATCGCGCGTACCTGCCGCGATCATGTGCAGCATAGGCTTCCAGACGTGGGCCGAATCCCGATCGACCAGTGTGACTGTGGGCGTTCCCGGACGTCGCCATCGGCGGGCCAATGCGCTGGCAATCTCCAGCCCCGCCACGCCCCCTCCAACGATCACTAGGCGATGTCTTTGCCGCTGATCAGTCATGATAGAACCCCAAGCAGAAAGGCTGCAGGCGGAACCTGGCAGGCTTGTGAATGTGACGGCGGCAAGGCGCTGACCCACGGCATCGCCTTGGCGGCCGTCACCTTACCGGCGAAGGTATCGACGCGCACTCCCGCACCAACCTCGTTGATGCCGGAGACCTGGCTGCGCACGTGGATGCGGATACCGGCGCGCAGTGCCAGCTGTTTCAGTGAGACGATGAACTTGGCCGGATCAACGATCCACTGCAGGATCCGGGCCGCGCCGAAAGTCTGGGCGCTCGTCACCGCGACCTGCTCTGGCGACACCAAGGCGCAGTCGTAGCCGAGCTCCTGCAGTTCGGCGATTGGGTAACGGCGATGGGCTCGGGTGACCAGTAGCTGTGGACGGACTTGGGCATGGCAGCTTACCTAGTCGAGTGCGACGACTCGGCCGCAGCGGGGGATGGCAGGTCGGCGTGGCGCGCGCGCGCGTCCGAACCGGTGGCGGATGCCGTGGGCTGCTCCAGGACCCAGTCGACGACTTGGGCAGCCAACGCATCCGACGCGGCGCCGAACGCAGCTATCACGTCGGTCTCGCGTTTGCTCGCGGCGGCATGCACCACCTCAAAGCGCCGGCTGACGCCGGCGCCCGCACGGTCGCGCTCGGCCAGTTGCGCGTCGAGCCGGATCGCCACCACCGGCGCGGTGCCGCGCTGTTCGACCTGAAACGCCCGCAGCGCGCCGAGCAGGTCCAGTTCGGCGGCGGGCGCCGCACTGTCCACGTGCACGGTCAGTCGTCCATCCTGGATGAAGGCTTCGGCCAGGCGGTCGCGCAGCAGGACCGGTGCGGTATCGGCCCAGCGCAGTCCCTGCCAGGCCGCAAGGCGTCCATCGGGCTGGGCAATGATGACCCGGTCCGAATCGAGCACCCGATTGCTCGCCGGGGAATGGATGACCAGTATGGGGCCATCGGCGCGCGGCCCATGTACGCCGCTGCGCGCCTGTGCCGGGTGCTGCAACGGCAGTTGGTAGGTGGCGGCTGGCGCCTGCTTGGGCAGGATGCTGCAGGCCGGCAGCGTGGCGGCGAGCAGGAGCGCCGCGAAGGTCGCGGGCAGCTTGCGGGAAGCATGGGTCATGGGGTGGTTTCCTCGATGTTCTCGCTGCCGAGCAGGTAGCCGGCGGGGTTGCGATCCAGACGGCGCAGCACGGTGTTGAGGCTGGCCAGTGACTGCCTCAGTTCGTTCATCGCCGGGCCGGTAGCGGCCATGCCCTGATCCAGCGAGGCCGCATTGCGCTGCAATAGGGCTTCCATCCGCGCCGAACTACGCTCCAGCGAGGCCATGGCCTCACGCGTGCTGGCCAGTGCGGGGCGTCCCTCCTCGTTGAGGATCGCTTGGGCATCGTCGATCACGGCATTGGCCTGGCGCAGTGCCGCGGTTGATTCCCGGCTCGCTTCGGTCAGGTTCTTGACCAGCCCGGCCAGCTCGGTGCGCTGTCCGGCGAGCGTGCCGGTGGTGTCCTCGAGGTTCACCAAGGTCTTATGCACCAGTGCCACGTTCTCTTCGGAGAACAGTTCATGCGTGCGCAGCAAGATGCCGTTGATCGTGGTCATGGTGTTGCCGTCGCCGGAGACCAGCGAAGCCAGAGCCGAGCGCGGCGCCAGGATCAGCGGTTCCTCGCCCTCTTTCCTGGGTAGCAGCGGCACGTCAGGACCACCGTCGCTCAGCTCGATCACCGCAGCGCCGGTGATGCCGGTGATCACCAGTTCGGCCCGGGTGTCCTGGCGAATCGGAATCGAGGTCTCGATGCGCACACGGGCGATGGCCCGGCGCGGGTCCTCGGGCAGCAGTGACAAAGCAGCGACCTCACCGACGGTGATGCCGCTGTACTGGACCGGGCTGCCGATCGAGAGCCCGGTCACCGGCTCGTCGAACATGACGCGGTAGTAGTGGAAGTCACGGTCGGAACGGGCGTCGCCAAGCCACAGCGCGACGCCGAAGCCGAGCGCGGCCAGGAAAAGGACGAAGACGCCGATGGCGACGTGGCGGGCACGGGGCTCCATGATTCAGTGCACCTCTCTGATAGGCATGCGGCTGTTCGGCGCAGGCGCGCGCGACCGCGGTCGGGGGAAGGAGGCGGACCCGCGCATCACGGCGGCGCCGCGCTCGTGGATCCGGCGCGCGCCTGCGCCGCCGCGCGGCCGCGCGGTCCGTGGAAATAGGCCTGGATCCAGGGGTGGTCGAAGCGCTCCACCACCTCGATGCTGTCATTGACAAGCACCTGCCGATTGGCAAGCACCGCCACGCGATCGCAGATCGTGTAGAGCGAGTCCAGGTCATGGGTCACCAGGAACACGGTCAGCCCCAGCGCATTGCGCAAGGTCAGAATCAGCTGGTCGAACGCGGCTGCGCCGATCGGGTCCAGTCCTGCCGTCGGCTCGTCCAAGAATAGGATGCCCGCGTCCAAGGCTAGCGCCCGCGCCAAGGCCGCACGCTTGACCATGCCACCCGACAGGGATGCCGGCGACTTGTCGCCGGCATCCGGTGGCAGGCCAGCCAGCGCCAGCTTGCTGCGCGCCAGGTGCTCGGCCTGGGCACGCGGCAGGCCGGCGTGCTCGATCAGCGGCAGGGCGACGTTCTCGGTCACGCTCAGCGACGAGTACAGGGCACCCTTCTGAAACAGGATGCCGAAGCGCCGTTCCAGATGCGTGCGCGCTGCGCCGTGGAGCTGCAGCAGATCCAGGCCTTCGATGCGGACCACGCCGGCATGCGGGCGCTGAAGACCAACGATGCTACGCAGCAGGACCGATTTGCCGGTGCCCGAACCGCCGACGACACCCAGGATTTCGCCACGCCGAACGTCCAAGTCCAGGTTCTGGTGCACCTGCTGCTCGCCGAAGCGGTTGTCCAGCGCGCGCACCTCGATGGCATGAGTTGCCGTTCCGTTCGAAAGGCCGCTCACCAGCCCATCTCCATGAAGAACAGCGCCGCCAGCGCGTCGAGCAGGATCACGACGAAGATCGACTGCACCACGCTCGAGGTGGTGTGGTCGCCCACCGACTGCGCGCTTCCGGAGACCTTGAAACCCTCGTGGCAGCCGATCGCGGCGATCATGACGGCGAAGAACGGTGCCTTGCTCAGCCCGACCAGAAAATGCCGCACCTCGATCTTGTCCTGCACTATGGCCAGGAACTGCGCCAGCGAGATGTCGAGACTCAGCACGCAGACCGCGGCACCGCCAGCGATGCCCGCCAGAACGCCCACCAAGGTCAGCAGGGGCAGCGAGACCAGCAGTGCCAGCACCCGCGGCAACACCAGCAGCTCGATTGGGTTCAACCCTCCCGAGCGCAGCGCGTCGATCTCCTCGTTCGCTTTCATCGAGCCGATCTGTGCGGTGTAGGCGCTGGCGGTGCGCCCGGCGATCAGGATCGCCGGTAGCAGCACGCCGAACTCGCGCATGAACGAGAACGCGACCAGGTGCACGGCGAAGATGCTGGCGCCGAAGTTGGCCAGCACGGTTGCGCCGAGGAAGGCGACCACGGTACCGACCATGAAACTCAGCAGGGCGACGATGGGCACAGCATCGACAGCGACACGCTGGATCTGCGCGACCACCGCAGTCAGCCGCCAGCGCCGCGGGTACGGCGCAATGCGCAGCCAAGTCTCCAGGATCTGGCCGACGAAGCCGGCCAGATCCAGTAACGAATGCAGCCCCCGCTCGGCCGTTGCGCCGATGCCCGCGATGCCGCGCAGCCATGCAGGCGCGGAATCGAGCGCAGGGTGCCCCGCGACCTGTTGGGCCTCCGCAGCGTCCACCAGCACCTCCAGCAGGGCTCGGCGTTCCGGCTCCAGCCGTGGATCGGCGCGCAGGTGCTCGCGCGCCAGCACTGGGCCGAGCATCTCGACCAGCAGCGCCGCGCCCGCGGTGTCGAGCTGGCGGACCTGCGTCCAGTCTAGGAACGGCACCGCGCGCTGCGCACCGGGGTTTGCGCGCGCGTCGGATACCAACGTGGCCAATCGGCCGTAGTGCTCGATCGTCCAGTCGCCGCCGGCAATCCAGGCCGCGTGTCCGTCAGCGTTGGCCTCGCGGCGTAGCCATGCCTGCGTCATCGCAAAGCCTCCTGGTCGTGGCGCAACGCGGACCGGAGTCGGCGTGCATGCATGGCGGAGGGGAAACTCATGCGGTCGCTTCCCCATTCGTGGACTTGCCGCCGCTGCGCACGCGCAGCGAGAACAGCAGGTCGTACAGGATCGGAATCAGGCCCAGCGTCACCAGTGTTCCCAGCGCTAGGCCGCCGATCATCGTGATCGCCATGCTGGTCCACAGGGGACCGCCGAACAGCATCAGTGGGATCAGGCCGACGATGCAGGTCAGCTTGGTCATCACGATCGGGCGCAGCCGCATCACAGCCGCCGAGATCACCGCCTCGCGCCGCGCCAGGCCCGAGGCCAGTTCAGCCTCGATGCGCTCGAGCAGGAGTACAGCGTTGTTGACGATGATGCCGGCCAGCGCCAGCAGGCCGAAGGTGGCGATGAAGCCGAACGGGTAGCCGGTCAGCAGCAGCGCCAGGGCCGCGCCGATCAGCACGAACGGGATGCTCGCCACCACGATGAACAGCTTGCGGAAAGAATTGAATTGCCACACGAACAACAGCAGGATCATGATCAGCGCATGCGGCATGAACTGCAGCAGCGACTGGTTGGCTTCAGCCGAATCCTCTATCTCGCCGCCAAGTTCGATGCGGTAGCCCGGCGGCAGCTCGATCGCATCGATCTGCGGCGCGATCTCGGCGACGATTCCATTGGCGGTCATGCTGGGATGGCGGCCGGTGACCGTCAGCGTGCGCACCAGGTTGCGGCGCATGATCGTTGAGGGCTCGCTCGCCGTGGAGACCAACGCGATCGCCGATAACGGTAGCGGCGCGCCGCCCGCGCCGGGATAGACCAACGTATCGGCCGGGCTGCCCGCGGCATCGCGCTCGCGCGCATCGCCGCGCAACACGATCGGCGCAGCCACGCCGTTGTCGCGGATCAGCGAGGCCTGCAGGCCGCTGTAGCGCAGTTGCAGTGCTTGGGCCACGTCTTCGCTGCTGATGCCGGCGCGGCGCGCCTTGAGCTGGTCGACCTCGACCACGTAGCGCGGCACGCGCGGCAACCAATCGTCGTAGACGTCCTGAATACCAGGCAACCCGCGCAGCGCCGCGGCGATGCGCTCGCCCGTCTCGCGCAGCACCGCCTCGTCCGGGCCGACCACGCGGTAGATGGCCACGCCGGCCTCGGTCGCACCCAGCGGGAAGCGTTTGGGCTCGGCGCGAGCCTGCGGAAACGCCTCGCGCATGTACCGATGGGTGCGGTCGATCACCTGCTCGATGTCGGTGCCCTGCGCGACGCTGACGGTGAAGTAGGCGATGTTGCTGCCCGGCAGCGGGGGATTCAGGCCCAGCACGATGCGCGGACCGCCGTCGGCGACGTAGCCGATGCTATCGGTCACCTCTGGATTGACCTTGTCGTCGGCGAACCAGCGGCTCATCGCCTCCACCGTGCGCAGGGTTTCGCGCGAGTCGCTACCAGGTTGCAGGGTCACCGGCATCTGGAACTGCAGTCGGTCGGACTTGGGCAGGAAGTCGTAGGGGATCGACGCCAGCACAACGCCGGCGCCGGTCAGTAGCACCAGCATGGTGCCGATGAACAGCGCCTTGTGGTCCAGCACCCGGGTGATGATCCGGCGGTAGCCGCGGTAGAAGCGCGAATCGTACTGGCCAGCACCCTCGCCGTGGGACGGATGCACCTTGGCGAAGTACAGGCACAGCAGCGGCGTCACCGTGATGCTCAGCAGCCAGGAGCCGAGCAGGGTCAGGCCGAGTACGATCGGCAGCGAACGCAGGTATTCGTTGGTGGCGGTCTGGCCGATGAAGAACGGCGAGAACGCCATCACGATCACCAGCGAGGAGGTCAGCAGCGGCACCGCCAGCGTGCGGCCGGCCTCGATACATGCATGGCGGCGCTCTTCGCCGGCGGCCAACCGTCGTTCGATGTCCTCGGCGATGACGATCCCGTTGTCCACCAGCAGGCCGAGAGCCATGATGATGGCCGCGATCGATACCGTCTGCAGTTCCACGCCCAGCGCGCGCATGGCGATCAGTGCGCCGAGGATGGTCAGCGGCACGATCGCGCCGACGATCAGACCGGTGCGCCAACCCAGAAACAGCATCACGACGACCATGACGATCAGGATTGTCTCGCCCATGACCTGGTGCATGCGGCCCATCTCGCGCGCGACCACGTCGGCCTGGAAGGTGACCACGTGCTGCTCGAAGCCGGCCGGCAACTGCCGTGCGGTCTCTTCCAGCTTAGTACGCAGCTGCGCACCGAAGTCGCCGATGTTGTAGCCGGTGGCCATCGACACCGCGACCACCACCGCCGGCATGCCCTCGTAGACCGCGGCGCTCTCGGGCGGATCGGCCGGCATCACCTCGATCCGGGCAAGATGTCCCAGCGGCACCTCGCGCGTACCGCCCGCACCGGATGTGTCCGACACCGAGACCAGAAAGTGGCGCAACTCCTCGGTGCTGCGCAACTCGCCGGAAGTGGCCACCGTCATCGCCAGCCCCGAAGCCGACACCAGCCCACCGGGCGCGACCACGTTCTGCGCCTGCAACTGCTGCATCACCGAGGCCGGGCTCAGCCCGGCCTCGACCAGGCGCCCGCGATCGAACGCCACGTAGACCCGGTCTTCCTGCAGGCCATAGAATGTCACCCGCTCGACGCCAGGCAAGGTATGCAACTGCGCGCGCAGGTCGCGTAGCGGCTCGCGCATCTCGCTCATGCCGAAGCCCGGCGCGGTGACAGCGATCGAGGCCACCGCCACCCGTCCGAAGTCGTCGTCGACGAACGGCCCGAAACTGCCGGCTGGCAGGGCCTGGCCGGCCTCAGCCGACTTGGCGCGGACGCGCTGCCACAGCGCCGGCAGGTCCTTGACGTGGTCGTAGGCGGTGAGCTGGATAGTCGCGGTGCCGGGCCGCACCGTGGTGACGATCCTCTTGAGGCTGCCGATCTCGCGCAGGCGCTCCTCGACCGGCTTGGCCAGCAGGGCCTCGACCTGTTCGCTGGGCATGCCGGGATGCGAAATCGTCACCAATGCATCGCGAATCGTGACCGTAGGTTCTTCCTGTGAAGGAAATCCGAGAAAGGTGACGATGCCGCCGACCAGTACCATCAGCGCGGCGAACAGGGTCAGGCGGCTGGCACCGAGGGCCGAATGGGTCAGCTTCATGGGCGCCCCGCTTCATTCAGGCGCGAAGCGGAGCGGAACGGCAGCACCGCTTGGCCGTCGCTGAGGAAGGCGCCGCCAGCGGTGACCACCTGGTCGCCTGGCTGCAGGCCGGCGGTCACGCGCACGCGCTCGCCTTCGACCGAGCCGAGTTCGACGCGGCGGCGGGTCACGGTGCCCACCTTGGTATCGTAGACGTACACCGCATCCTCGCCCTGTTGTCCGACTACCGCCTGCAGTGGCACCGACAGGTCGACTGCGGACTCATTCGAAAGCGCGAGCAGCAGGCTGTCGCCGCTGCGCAGCGGTACCGAGGCCTCGGTCACGTCGAAGATTGCCTGGACGCTGGCACCGCCTTCCAGCCGTGAGGAGACGCTTCGCAAGCGCAGCTCGAACGTCGCCTGCGGCGCGTCCGAGCGCATCGCCCGCACCAGCGCGCCTGGCGCCAGGCCCTGCGCGACCGAGCTCGGCAGCGTCGCCAGCGCCTGCGGCTGGCCCTGGCCCTCGACCTGCAGCACGGTCTGCCCGACCAAGGTATCGGCCTGGGGCTGCAATTGGCGGGCCACCACGCTGCCGTCGAACGGCGCACGCAGCTCGCTCTGGCGCAGCGCGCGTGCAGCCAACGCGCGGTCGGATTCGGCCACGCGCAATTGCGCCCGTGCCGAGTCGTCGGCGACCTGGGCGCTGGTCAGCGTCGCTTGCGAAATCGCTCCGTCCTCGAACATCGCTTGCTGTTGTTGCAATTGGATCTGCCGTTCCCTGGCCTGCACGGTGGCCGCGCGCAGGTTCGCCTCGGCCTGTGCCAGCCGCAGCCGCGCCGGCTCGGCGTCCAGACGCGCAAGCACCTGGCCCTTGCGCACGCGGTCACCCACGTCCACGGCGATCTCGGCGATGCGCCCACCGTTCTCGAACGCCAATTCCGCGCGCTGCTCCTGGCGCAGGGTGGCGACGAAGCGCGAGGCGGCGGCGGCCGAACCGGCCCCGACGGCCTCCAGCTTGACCGTGCGCAGCGGTTCGGGCGCGGGCGTGTCGGGACTGCAGGCCGACAGCAGTAGTGTCGCGACCAGCAGGCCGGCGGGGACAATGGAGCGCGCAATGGGCATAAGGCTACCTCCGGTCGCCTGCGCGCCGGTCTGAAGGGGGGAAGGGATAGTCGGCGCCGCTGTCCAGGTGGAGCAATCCGGCACGGGCGAAAAGCGAAGCGTCATTGGTCGGGGTCCTCTCTCAAAGCCGGGCGGGCAGTTCGACGCCGTAGAAGGCCCTGAACAGTGCGATGCGGCTTAGCGCCAGATCGCGCTGAGCGTGCAGGTGGTCGAGCGTGGTGCGGGTCGCCTCGATACGGTCGGCCAGCAGGTCCTGGCGATCCGCCAGCCCGCGCGAGACGCGGCGCTCGGCGCGTTCGAGACGCAGCGCCGCGAGCCGATCCTGCTCGCGCAACTGGGCTTCGGACACGGCGAAGGTGGCGCGGGCGTCGAGCGCGTCGGCGACTTCGCGGAATGCGGCCTCGATGCTGCGCTCGTACTCGATCACGCCGGCGTGCCTGCGGGTCCAGGCCAGGTCGAGGTTGGCGCGGTTGCGGCCGAAGTCGAAGATCGGCAGCACCAACTGCGGCATGAACGACCAGCTGCGGCTGCCCGAGCTGAACAGATCGTCCAGCGAGTTGCTGGCGCTACCCAGCGAGGTGCTCAGGCGGATCGAGGGAAAGAAGGCTGCGCGGGCTGCGCCAATGTTCGCATTGGCCGCGCGCAGCTCGGCCTCGGCCTGGCGGATGTCGGGACGCTGCAGCAGCACCTTCGAATCCAGATCGCGCAGTGCCGCCATTGCGTCGGGCGCCTCGGCGAGCGGTGCCAGCGGGCCGGGTGCCACCTCCGCATCGAATCCGGTCAGCAGCTGCAACGCCCGCCGCGCTGCTGCGGCATCGTCGCCGGCGCGCAGTGCGGCCACCTGCGCCTGCTCGGTGGCGGCACGCCGGCGGTCCAGCGCGTCGCGTGCGATCAGCCCGATGTCGTACTGCCCTTGCGCGATCTCCAGCAGCGCCGCGTTGTCCGCATGCACGGCCTGCAGGCGCTGGTGCGCCTGCGTCGCCGCGCAGACCAGCGCATAGGCCCTTAGTACCTCGGCGACCAACGCGCCGCGCGCTGCCTCCTGCCCAGCCTCGCTGGCTAGATAATGTTCGCGAGCGGCATCGGATAGCGACTTCAGTCGTCCGAATACGTCCAGTTCGTAGTCGCTGATGGCGATGCCGGCACGCGACAGATCCTGCTGGTAGCGCTCGCGTAGCGCGGGATCGTCGAAGCTCTGTCGGGTCTGCTGCGCATCGATACCGGCCGTGGGCAGGCGCGCAGAGCGCTCGACGCGGTATTGCGCGCGCGCCTGCTCGACCCGAAGCGCCGCAAGTCGATAGTCGGCGTTGTGCGCCAGAGCGCGCACTACCAGCGGCGCCAGGGCGCCGTCGGGCGTCAGGGCGCCCAGGAACTCACGCTCCTGATCCGTCAGCGCCGCGGGCGCGGCCTGCTCTGCGGCGGTGGCGGCCGCTGCAGCGCGAAGCTGCCCGAACGTCGCCGGTACTGCCTGCGGCGGCCGCTCATAATGCGGTGCCATCGAGCATCCAGCGAGCCACGGCGCGGCCAGCACGGAGGCCATCAACCAGGCCGGGACATCGCCAGACAATTTTGGGAACATGCGAATTCTCCAGCGTGTTACAAGAATCGGTGTAGGTTGCCTTCGGGACTTGAAGGGATGTTTCGGGTTTTTTTTAGATTTGATTAAGAAGCGCCGCTTCGCGCCCAGCGCGATCACGTGGCGCATGCACGAGCGAGTGGAGTCAGCATGTCTCAACAGAAAATACTGGTCGTCGAGGACGATCTGGACAGCGCCAGCATCCTGGAGGCCTACCTGCACAAGGACGGCTTCCAGGTCAGCAAGGCACACGACGGCGCGCAGGCCCTGCAGTTGCACGCACAGTGGCGCCCCGACCTGGTCCTACTGGACGTCATGCTGCCCAAGGTCAGTGGTACCGACGTGCTCTCCGCTATTCGCCGTGTTGGCGACACGCCGGTGATCATGGTCACCGCCATCGGCGACGAGCCGGAGAAACTCGGCGCACTGCGCTACGGCGCCGACGACTACATCGTCAAGCCCTACAGCCCAAAGGAAGTGGTGGTTCGCGTGCACGCAGTGCTGCGCCGCGCACGCCCCTCGCCGCGGCCCGATGGTCTACTGCGCCACGGCAACGTCGTAGTCGATACCGGTGCGGTTTTGGCCAGCGTGGAGGATGCATCGGGACAGCCAATTCCGCTGTCCCTGACGCCTGCCGAGTTCAACCTACTGGCCAAGCTGTTGAAGACGCCGTTCAAGGCCTTCACCCGTCATGAACTGCTCGACGCCTGCTTGCCCGAAAGCGATGCACTGGAGCGGTCCGTCGACGTGCACATGCACAACCTCCGCCGCAAGCTAGAACAGCGTGGTGTGAGCGGCGTACTGATGACAGTACGTGGCGTCGGATACCGTTTCCAATGAAGCTGCGTACGCTGCTGTGGCCGCGCCGGCGTCCGGGCTCGCTATGGTGGTGGTTCGGTCTGCGCATGAGCGCGCTGGCCGTAGGAACCGTGTTGGCGGTGGCGATCGGCATGTGGGCGTACTTCGACATCGCCGATACGCTAACACTGCGCCAGGCACCGCCGGAGACGCGCCAGGAGATCGAGCGGCTGCGTGAGGATCCTCGCGGCAATGAGCCTCGGCTGTGGGAGCTGATGGAGCGCTACCACAACATCGAGCGATTCGGCCCCGGCCTGACCAATCCTGACTGGCTGATGTTGGCCGTCATGGTCGTCGTCGCAATCCCTGTCGTCATCCTGGTCGGGCTGTGGTTGTCGCGACCACTTTCGCGTCAGTTCGTACTGATCGCAGAAGCAGCCCGCAGAGTCAGTGAAGGCCATTTCGGTAATCGCGTCGATGCGGTGACTACCGCACCCGACGAATTGGCGGGCCTTGTGCGCAACTTTAACGACATGACCACGCGGCTACAGCAGTACGAGCGCGAGGTGCGTGACTCCAGTGCGATGCTGGCGCACGAATTGCGCACGCCGCTCAACGCGGCCATGGGCCGTGTCCAAGGCATGATGGATGAGGTCTTCCCGCTGGAGCAGGATCAGCTTGGTGCGATTCTTCGCCAGCTCGAGCAGATCAACCGGCTGGTGGGCGATCTACACCTGGTTTCTCTGGCGCGTGCCGGGCAGCTCCCGCTCGAAATGGACAGCTTCCCGCTGCAGGAACTGATTGCGGAGCGGCTGGAATGGGCCGCAGCTGACCTGGATCGAGCAGGCATTAAGCCGGTTGTGTCGGCTGCGACCCATATCCAACTGTATGCCGACCGAGATCGCATAGGGCAGGTACTGACGATTCTCGTCGAGAATGTCCTGCGTTACGCGGCGCGCGGCAAGACACTGGAGATCGACGCAAATAGTACGCCGTTGGGCACAACGATTACCGTCTCGGACCACGGGCCTGGCGTCGCACCAGAACATCTTCCCGCGATGCTCGACCGCTTCTGGCGCGCCGAAACCTCGCGAGCGCGTCATTCCGGTGGAAGCGGACTTGGCCTGGCGATAGCTGCGGCCGTCTGCCGGGCACACGGGGGCGAGCTGGAATGCGGCAATCGTAGCGCTGGCGGCTTGATCGTAAGCGTGCGCCTGCCGACGCGGACTTTTGTCTCGACCGGTTGACCTGAGACCTGAAGTAAGCGGACGAAAGTCGTGGCGAATACTGAGCTACGAATTGGCGAGCTGGCTATTAGGGAATGCGCCGGCCCAGTCAAGTGCTTCTGGCAACTGCCAGTCTCGTCGAGAGACTTATCCAGCATTGGACAACGGCAGCAAGCGGATCTGAATTCATCTCTCAACTGATCGGCCTTTTTACCGGTGTGCGAAGCCGCGCAGTTCGTCACCAAAGGTGTGCTGGTAGCCAGTCACAACATCGATTGCGGATAGGGCTGCATGTGCTGCGCGTACTGTTTGATGGTGTCCTGACGCAATCCATGCCTAACGAAAGGTCAACCATATCCAAAGAAAATCTTTAAATTCCACGCGCATGCTCGCCACGCTCCGAAAGCAAGCTGCCGTGCAATGCTCATCCCGTCCCTGCTTCTGCCGCCCCGGCAGGCAATCCAGCCCGCACTTCTGGAGCGAGCCGGCAGTTTCCATCGCGCCACCGCGCCCGCTCGGGGGTTGTTCTTACTCTCCGTGCTGTGCTGGGTCTCGACGGCACTGGCCAGCGAGCCATGCCAAGCTCCCGCCACCCCCAGAAGTGCGAGCACGCTCAACCTGCGCATGGACAACGACCTGCTCGGCGGCACCGGCCAGGATCAGGGATATTCCAACGGCATATTGGCGACGCTGGTCTCCCCTAACCTAGCAGATCAAGCGAATTCGACCTGCCTGCCGGGCGTGGCGCGCTGGCTCAGCCAGCAGTTTGCCGAACGACAATCATCGACCATCGATGAATGGCATCTCACTGCCGGATTCGGCCACCTGATGTTCACGCCCACGGAGCGAAAGCGGCGGGGCCTGATTGCCAGCGACCGCCCCTACGCCGGGGCGCTGATGTTCAGCTTGGGATACAGCGCGCGCACGGGTGATGTCCTGCGGACGTCCCAGTTGCGCGTCGGCGTGGTAGGCCCCTCGGCCAAGGCTGGCGAAGTACAGAACGCGCTGCACCGCGTCATCGGTGCTGACAGCTCTCTTGGCTGGGACAATCAATTGCATGACGAGCCCGTGATCCAACTGATTCACGAGCGGCGAGAGCGTCTGCGCAGCAGCTCCTCGTCCCAGGCTTGGCAGTGGGACGCCATCGGGGCGGTGGGTGGCAGCATTGGCAACTTCGCGACTGCCGCCCATGCAGGGATGGAACTGCGCCTGGGCACTGAGTTGTCGGACGACTTCGGCATGGCGCCGCTGCGTCCGGCCGGTGAGAACACCACAGCCTTTCAAACTCTCGCGGATGGCATGTGGCGTAGCCACCTGTTCCTGTCCCTCGATGCCCGCTGGGTGATGCGCGACATCACACTCGATGGCAATACCTTCCGCAACAGCCACAGCGTCGATAAGCGCCCCTTCGTCGCCGACATCGGCTACGGCATCGCGGCCGACCGCGGGCGCTGGCGGATCGCCTTTGCACGTTATCACCGCACCCGCGAGTTCGCAGGGCAGCGACAACGACCGGTCTTTGGTAGCGTCACCTTCACCCGAGGCTTCTAAGGAACAGTTCGAGACATCCAGAGGTTATCGTCCCAGCGCCGCATTCGCGCCGTGCAATGGCAAGCGACTTAACAAAATCCAAAAGAATCCCAAAAGAATTCTTCAAGCAAGCCCGGCAGGCTGCTACGGCGGACAGATGCACAAACGCACAACGTGAGGCGGAAGAAGCTTGGGCACGACCTGGTCGTTTCGTCCGCCGACAAGCGTTTGTCATGGTTGCCGCAAAGCCGACCATAAAGTCGCATCCGATTTGCAGACTCCGGACATACTACCAAGGCGGACACATGAACAAATTTGTAGCCATCATTTTTCCAGATGAAGCGCGGGCCTACGAAGGGGTCCTGGCGCTTCGCGAGCTGCATCGAGAGGGCAGTATCCTCCTTTACGGCGAAACGGTAGTCGTCAAGGACGAAGCCGGCAAGCTCTCGATCAGGGAAGCCAAGTCGGCGGGCGGGCTTGCAACCACGATTGGCGCAGTTACTGGTGGTCTTCTCGGCTTGCTGGCAGGTCCGTTCGGCACAATCGCAGGACTGACCGGCGGCGCGCTTCTCGGCGGGCTTAAAGATATATTCGATGCTGGAATTTCTGGGGATTTTATCAAGGTCATCTCCGAAGAACTTACGCCTGGCAGGAGCGTGGTCATTGCCGAAATCGATGAGGGCTGGACTTCGCCCCTTGATATTCGCATCGCCCCTCTAGGCGGCGTGGTGGTGCGTACGTTCCGTCACGAAGTCGAGGAAGCCCAGATCCGACGCGAGATCAATGACATCACGAACGAATTGACGTACCTACGCGAGCAACTGCTCCAAGAGGGTAAGCATGCTGGCACAGAACTAAAGGTGCGCATCGAACTGTTGGACAAATCCTTGGCCGAAGCCAGCAAGCGAATTCAAGGGAAGGCCAAAGCTCTTCGCGAAGAAACGGAGGCTGTAATCGTCTCATTACAAGCGCAGGCCGAGGGGGCTGTCGAATCGGCTGGAAAGCGGATTGAACAACGCATTGCCGATATCCAGGAAGACTACGATAAGCGCGCTGCCAAACTCGAACAGGCTTGGGAACAAACCAAGGCCGCGCTGAGATAGCGGCAAAGAAAGCGATCGTCTAAATCGTTGCCCATTGCGCTCTAACGACCCGCGCGGTCGTCGTGGTGGAAGTGCTCGCAATTCTCCTTCTCCAGTTGGATGAGGTCGCTGGCAAGCTGGTTTCAATCCCTCCCGATCCGAGGGAAAGGAGGTCGAGCCAGATGTATGGATGAAATGTGTTAATGAAAAAATACGCAATGGACATCAGGTCGATATGCAATTAGTGAACCTAAAGGATCGGTCGTTCATTCTCGCGCTGATCGTAATTACGCTGCTCTTCGGCCTACTGCTATGGCCGTTCTACGCAGCAATCTTTTGGGCGACGGCGCTAGCAGTGCTGTTCTGGCCGCTCTACGAGCGCATCTTGTCATCGATGCCTCGATCCCCGGCACTGGCATCTCTTTTGACCATAGTAGCGTGCGTGCTGCTCGTAGTGGTTCCGCTTGCACTGGTCGCTATATCTGCTGCGCAGGAAGTAGTGCAACTCTACGATCACCTACTGGCTGATGGCGGCAGCGGCATCGAAGCCCGTATACATCAGGCCGTAAAGACGGCTCCTCCTTGGTTGCGGGCGTGGCTGGAACGGATGGGCCTCAACCAGTTGGATGGCATCCGCGGCAACACAGTACAGATCCTCGAACAAGCGCTGCAATTCATCGCCTCGCACGCCGTCGCAGTTGGTCAAGATACGCTGCGGCTTGCAGTGAGCTTCACGTTGATGCTCTACCTTCTTTTCTTTGCTTTCCGTGATGGAACGAAGGTGGTCGAGAATTTACGTGACGCATTACCAATCGAGCGCAGCTACTTGGGTGAGTTGGGGCTTCGGTTCGAGAACATGGTGAAAGCGACGATTAAGGGAAGCCTGATGGTCGCGGGCATCCAGGGTGCGCTTGGAGGCGTGCTGTTCTGGTTGCTCGGAATCCAAGGAGCAGTTTTGTGGGGTGTCGTAATGGCAGTGCTGTCACTAATCCCCGTGCTGGGGGCGTGGTTGGTCTGGGGGCCGGTGGCACTTTATCTTCTAGCAACGGGTGAAGTGGCAAAAGCGGCTCTTATGGCCGCGTTCGGCGCCGGTGTAATCGGATTAATCGACAACATCCTGCGACCGATCCTCGTTGGTAAGGAAGCTCGCATGCCGGATTATATCGTCCTGCTATCCACTCTCGGTGGAATCTCGCTTTTTGGATTGACCGGTCTCGTCGCTGGACCGGTTATCGCGGCCTTTTTTATGGCGGCCTGGTCATTGTTTGTCGCAGGAAACACAAGTGGCGAATCCAGCACTCCGCATGCTTCAGCCGAGCCCGAGAATTCGGGGTAGAGATTAACTCCCGGGTATGGCGAGACCATGACAATGGAACTACGACACCTTCGCTATTTCCTTGCCGTAGCCGAAGAATTGCACTTCGCCCGTGCGGCTGAGCGGCTGCATATTGAGCAATCGCCGCTGTCGCGCGCCATCAAGGAGCTTGAAGAAGAACTGGGCGTGATTCTGCTTGCCCGCACCACTCGCAGCACACGACTTACTCGTGCCGGAAAGTTATTTATGGATCATGTGCCGCGCGTCTTCGCAGCATTGCAGCAGGCTCGCGATAGCGTGCAAGCAGCTGCGAACGGCTTCCACGGGCAGTTGCGCGTGGCTCTTTCCGATGGCATCACCCCGTCGCGTTTGCCGGGGCTCTTGGCGCTGTGCCGCCAAGAAGAGCCAGAGGTTGAGCTTCGGTTCTTCGAGGTGCCTCTATCGCAGCAGATCAAGGGACTGCATGATGACCTCTATGACGTGGGTTTCGCGCAGTCCGACGAAGTGGGCGACAGAGTTGTCGCCATGCCGGCCTGGAGCGATACGCTTATGGTGGCGGTGCCTGCGCGGCACCCTCTGTTGGTCCACAAGCGCATCCCTTTGGATGCGCTGTTGCGTTACCCGCTAGTGCTATGCGATCCACAGGTGTGCGAGGGTCATGCCAAGCACGTCGAACGTGTGCTGCGTCGGACAGGCATGGAGCCGTTGATAGCCGAGCGTGTGGCCTCCTGCGATCTGATGATGGCGCTGGTATCCGCAGGCTTCGCGTTGGGTCTGACGGGCGAGGCGCACATTTCCACCAGTCGCGAAGCGGGCGTTGTGGCACGGCCGCTTGCATCGCGTGTGCCGCCGCTGACGACCTACTTGCTGCGCCTTGAGGGCGATCCATCCGATGAGATCTCGCGCTTCATCGAGCGAGTGAAGGCCATCCAGTCGCCAGAGTCTCCCAAGCATCGACCTGATTCCCCGGGAGCGCTTGCGCCATGAAAAGGATCATCCCGCTTTTGCTGGTGACCGCGATGACTGCCTGCGGCCAGTCCGAAGCGCCTCAGAAGATCAACGCTTCCGAAGCGAATATTCCAACAGTGGAAGAGCTTGCGGCCAATCCTGAACGGCTCAAGGAACTGCGCCAGCACTGCAAGACTGACCGCCCAAAGTTGGGTGGCGTGCTGTGCAACCGGGTGGCCGAAGCTACGCGCAAGCGGTTCTATGGCGACGGCGAAACGCCATACACGCCTCCGAAGGAACCGCCCAAGTTCTGATCGTTGTCGGTTCGACGCATCATCTTCATTCTCCTGTTCGACACGCCGCAATGCGTCTTCGCTTGCGGCGCTTTTCTTTGACTCGCCACTGCACTCATTCTTTCTTTTTTCTTGACTTTTCTGCTCAACACGGTCTTTGACCAGCACTGACTTGACACCGAACCTGACGCCTGCGGCACGCCCCTGTGCCGCGATCTCCATGAGGAATCAGCGCAGGAGAAATCGGAGGCCAGGTCATGCAAGGGACGAACGTGCTGTTTGGTCAGATCGCCGTGGTGCTCGGCATCGTGATCGCCGGAGTGTGGGCCGCCACACAATGGACGGCAGCGGCCCTTGGCTATCAAGTACGCCTTGGCTCGCCCTGGTTCGACTTTCTTGGCACGTCGATCTACCACCCGTGGAAACTGTTTGAGTGGTGGTTCTTCTTCGGCGCCTATGCACCGGAGGTCTTCGACACCGGCGGCGCGATTGCCGGCGCCAGCGGCATGGCCGCCGTGGGCGTCGCCATCGCCATGTCGGTCTGGCGCTCGCGTCAAGCACGCATGGTCACAACCTACGGCTCTGCGCGCTGGGCGAACGCACAGGACATTCGCAAGGCTGGCCTCACACAGCCTGCCGGCGTGTTCCTGGGCCAGCATGATCGCCAATACCTGCGTCATGAAGGCCCGGAACACGTCCTGACCTTCGCACCCACGCGCTCGGGCAAGGGCGTTGGCCTCGTGGTGCCGACGCTGCTGTCATGGCCGGCCTCCGCCGTCATCCACGACATCAAGGGCGAGAACTGGCAGATCACCGCCGGCTGGCGCTCGCGCTTCTCGCACTGCCTGCTGTTCAACCCGACCGATGTGCAGTCGGCGGCCTACAACCCGCTGCTGGAGGTTCGACGCGGCGCGCATGAAGTTCGCGACGTGCAGAACATCGCGGACATTCTCGTTGACCCCGAAGGCGCGCTGGAGAAGCGCAACCATTGGGAGAAAACCAGTCACGCGCTGCTGGTCGGGGCCATCCTGCATGTGCTCTATGCGGGCGAAGACAAGACGCTGCGCGGCGTCGCCAACTTCCTGTCCGACCCGGCCAGCCCGTTCGAGCTGACTTTGCATCGGATGATGACCACGCCCCATCTGGGCAATGGGCCGCATCCTGTCGTCGCTTCGGCGGCGCGCGAAGTACTCAACAAGTCGGACAACGAGCGTTCCGGCGTGTTGAGCACCGCCATGTCGTTTCTCGGCCTGTACCGTGATCCGACCGTGGCCGCAGTCACGTCGCGCTGCGACTGGCGCATCGCTGACCTGATCGCTGCCGAGCATCCGGTGTCGCTGTATCTGGTGGTGCCGCCTTCGGACATTTCTCGGACGAAGCCGCTCATTCGCCTGATCCTCAACCAGATCGGTCGGCGCCTCACCGAATCGCTCGATGGCTCCGACGGCATCGAGCGTCGCCACAAGCTGCTGCTGATGCTTGATGAGTTCCCGGCGCTGGGACGCCTGGACTTCTTTGAGACGGCGCTGGCCTTCATGGCCGGCTACGGCATCCGCAGCTTCCTCATCGCGCAGTCGCTCAACCAGATTGACAAGGCGTATGGGCAAAACCACTCCATCCTCGACAACTGCCATGTGCGCGTGACGTTCGCCACGAACGACGAGCGCACCGCCAAACGGATCTCCGAGACGCTGGGCACGGCCACCGAGCTGCGCGCCCAGCGCAACTACGCGGGCCACCGACTCGCGCCGTGGCTCGGGCATCTGATGGTGTCGCGCCAAGAAACAGCGCGCCCGCTGCTGACGCCGGGCGAGGTGATGCAGCTTCCGCCTGACGAGGCGGTGGTGATGGTGTCCAGCGTCGCGCCGATCAAGGCCAAGAAGCTGCGCTACTACGCGGACAGCAATTTCAAGCGCCGTGTGCTGCTGCCTCCCGCGCTCGCGGACGGGCAGTACGCGGACGTGCCGCCGTTGCGTCTGGACGACTGGAGCGGCCTGGCGATTCCCGCCGTGCCCGTTGCGCCGGCGTCCGATACCGCCGAGGGCTTCGCTGCCTCTGCCGACGACGGCGGCCCGCGCCGTCAGCCCGAACTCTCCGAAACCGTCGCCTACGCCCCTGAGCTGGCCGCGCCTGCGGCCGACCTCGCGCTGCTCGATGACGACGACGACCTGCCGCTTCCCCTTCCTCGCCAGCTTGACCCATCCATGCAGCGCACGGCGCGGCTGGCTTCCCTCGACCCCAACGACGGAATCGAGCTATGAGCCACTACCGCCTCAATCTGTTCATCCAGCCTGAGCACGCCAAGCGGCTCGATGAACTGGCTGCCAAGAAGGGCGTGTCCAAGTCGTCCATCGTCGCGGCGGCGCTCGCATCGTGGCTGTCGCCCGATGCCGGCGACCAGCGCGAAGCGGCCATTTCCAAACGGCTTGATCGCCTCTCGCGCCAGGCCGAGCGCATGGAGCGCGACCAGAACATCGCCATCGAAACGCTGGCGCTGTTCATTCGCTACTACCTGACCGTGAGCACGCCGGTTCCCGAGGCGCATCAAGACGCGGCACGCGCGCAGGGCAAAGTGCGCTTCGAGCAGTTCACCGAGCAGCTTGGCCGCCACCTGCTGCGGGGCCGCAGCCTGGTTCGTGACGTGGTGGAGGAACTGCATCCCGATCCGATGCGGATGGAGGACGCGGCGGCAGCCGCGCAAGCGCAGGAGCGTGCTTCATGAGCGCCGCTCCGCAGTCCATGAGCGCCACGTCGCTCGACCGGCGCATCCAGATGCTGCGCACGGCGATGGGGCCGCTGATCGCCGCCGCGCTGGAAGACCCGGACGTGGTGGAAATCATGCTCAACCCCGATCGCACCCTTTGGGTGGATCGCCTGTCGTCGGGTCGTGCGCCGATCGGTGTGGAGATGCCCGAGGCCGATGGCGAGCGGATCATCCGCCTCGTCGCGGCCCATGTGGGCGCGGAAGTCCATCGCGGCCAGCCGCTGCTATCCGCCGAACTGCCCGAAACCGGCGAACGCTTCGAGGGCATCTTGCCGCCCGCCGCGCCAGGGCCGGCCTTCGCGCTGCGGAAGCGCGCCATCGGCGTGATCCCGCTGGAGCGGTACGTCATCGACCAGATGATGACCGCCGCCCAGGCGGGCTTTCTCGTTCGCGCCGTGCGCGAGCGGCAGAACGTCCTGATCGCCGGCGCCACCAGCAGCGGCAAGACCACGCTCGCCAATGCGCTGCTGGCCGAGATCGCCGCCACGGGCGACCGCGTGCTGGTGCTTGAAGACACGGTGGAGCTGCAATGCGCGGCCCGTGACCACGTTCCGCTGCGCACCCGCGCAGGCGTGGTATCGATGACCGAGCTGGTTCGCTCGTCCATGCGCCTGCGGCCTGATCGCGTCGTCGTTGGCGAAGTGCGCGGCGCCGAGGCACTGGATCTCATCAAGGTGTGGGGCACAGGCCATCCGGGCGGCATCGCCACGATCCATGCCGGCTCCGCGCTCGGCGCGCTGCTGCGCCTGGAGCAACTGATTCTCGAAGTGGCGGTGAATCCGCCCCGTGCGCTGATTGCCGAGGCGGTCAACGTGGTGATCCACATAGCCGGACGCGGGCGCAAGCGCCGCATCGAGAGCATCGCCCGCGTCGTCGGCTTCGACGGCGTGGGCTACCAACTGGCGGACGCGCTGGAAACGCCGTTTCCCGAGCTGCCGCCACGTCCCGATGCCGCACCCGCTGCGGCGACTTCCCGATCCCCTCACTCACTTGGAGAACTGCCATGACGCAGATGACCATTCCTGCTTTCCGTGTTTCCGTAAATCCGCCTTCTCACTTGTCTAACTCTGCACGGCTGCGCTGCCTGGGCCGCCCTGCGGGGCAAGGACTGCTGCTGGCCGCGCTGCTGCTGTTCCTGGCTGGAACAGCACAGGCCGCCGGCTCCTCGATGCCGTGGGAAGGCCCGCTGCAATCCATCCTCGAATCCATCCAGGGGCCGGTAGCTCGCATCGTCGCCGTCATCATCATCATCGCCACGGGCCTCGCGCTCGCGTTCGGCGACACGTCTGGCGGATTCCGCAAGCTGATCCAGATCGTCTTCGGCCTGTCCATCGCTTTCGCGGCTTCCAGCTTCTTCCTGTCGTTCTTCAGCTTCTCCGGCGGGGCCGTCGTATGAGCGCCCCGGACGCCTTCACGGAAGGCTTCGAGGTGCCGCTGCATCGCTCGCTGACCGAGCCGATTCTGCTGGGCGGTGCGCCGCGCACCGTGGCGATCGCCAACGGCACGCTGGCTGCCGCGGTCGGCCTGGGCCTGCAACTGTGGATTCCCGGCGTGGTGCTCTGGATCGTCGGCCATTCGCTGGCGGTGTGGGGTGCGCGCGTCGATCCGCAGTTCATGCAGGTCTTTGCGCGGCACATCAAGCACCGCCCGCTGCTGGACGTGTGAGGGGAGGACGCCGCGATGCTGAACCTCGCCGAATACCGCCAGCGCCCGGCCTTGCTTGCTGACTGGCTGCCCTGGGCCGGACTGGTCGCACCGGGCGTCGTCTTGAACAAGGACGGCAGTTTCCAGCGCACAGCCCGGTTTCGTGGGCCCGACCTCGACAGTGCGACGCAAGGCGAACTGATCGCCACGTCGGCGCGCTTGAACAACGCCCTGCGCCGCATGGGATCGGGCTGGGCGCTGTTCATCGAAGCCGACCGCCGGGCCGCTGCCGACTATCCGCGCTCGGAGTTTCCCGAACCGCTTTCGTGGCTGGTGGAGGAAGAACGCCGGGCCGCCTTCGAGGAATCGGGCCATCACTTCGAGAGCGGCTATCACCTAACGCTGCTTTACCTGCCGCCGGAAGAATCCCGCGCCCGCGCAGCCAGGATGCTCTACGAGAACACGCCGACGAATGGTGTGGACTGGCGCGAGCGGCTGCAAGCCTTCGTCGCGGAAACGGATCGCGTCTTTGACCTGCTCGACGGCGTGATGCCGGAAATTGACTGGCTCGATGACGCGCAGACGCTGACCTACCTGCACGCGACCATCTCGACGCGGCGCTATCGCGTGGGCGTGCCCGAAGTGCCGTTCCACATCGACGCGCTGCTGACCGATTCCGCGCTGGTCGGCGGCCTGGCGCCCATGCTGGGCGACCAGCACCTGCGCGTGGTGTCGGTGCGCGGCTTCCCGACCTCGACCTGGCCAGGGATTCTGGACGACCTCAACCGCCTCGGTTTTGCGTACCGCTGGAGCACGCGCTTTCTCTGCCTCGACAAATCCGAGGCGGAACGGGAGTTGGGACGCCTGCGCCGCCAATGGTTCGCCAAGCGCAAGAACGTCATCGCGCTGCTGCGCGAAACGATCTTCCAGCAGGAAAGCCCGCTGGTCGATACCGACGCCAACAACAAGGCCGCCGATGCCGACGCTGCCTTGCAGGAGCTAGGCAGCGATCAAGTCGCCTTCGGCTATCTGACGGCGACCGTCACCGTCATGGACGAGGACGCTGCCGTCGCAGACGAGAAGCTGCGCATGGTGGAGCGCGTCATCCAGGGTCGGGGCTTCGTCACCATCCCTGAAACGCTCAATGCCGTGGATGCCTGGCTGTCTTCGATCCCCGGCAACGCCCACGCGAACGTGCGCCAGCCCATCGTTTCGACGCTGAACCTGGCGCACATGATGCCGGTGTCGGCGGTGTGGGCCGGGCCAGAGAAGAACGACCACCTCGACGGCCCGCCGCTGATCGTCACACGCACCGATGGCGCCACGCCGTTTCGCCTCGTGACGCACATCGGCGATGTGGGCCACACGCTGGTCGCGGGGCCGACTGGCATGGGCAAGTCGGTCTTGCTCGCCACGCTGGGGATGCAATTTCGCCGCTATCGCGGCTCGCGCATCGTCGCCTTCGACATGGGCCGCTCCATGCGGGCTGCGATCCTCGGCCTGGGCGGCGAACACTACGACCTGGGCACGGATGGCGAAATCGCTTTCCAACCACTCGCGCGTATCGACCGTGAGGGCTATCGCACGTGGGCCGCCGAATGGATCGAAGGCCGCTTGGTGCACGAAGGCGTGGCGGTCGGCCCCGACGAGAAGACAGCTATCTGGTCGGCGCTGGGAAGTCTCGCCGGTGCGCCGGTGGAGCAGCGCACGATGACGGGGGTCTCCGTGCTGTTGCAATCGAACACGCTGCGCCAGGCGCTGTCGCCTTATGTGCTAGGCGGTGCCCACGGCAAGCTGCTGGACGCCGACCATGACCGCCTCGGCATGGCCGACGTGCAGTGCTTCGAGATGGAGGAGCTGATGCACAGCAAGGCCGCCGTCATGGCCGTGCTGCATTACCTCTTTGCGCGCTTCGATGAACGCTTCGACGGTGCGCCCACGCTGCTGATCCTCGATGAAGCGTGGTTGTTCCTCGATGACCCGGTGTTTGCCGCGCGTATCCGCCAGTGGCTCAAGACGCTGCGCAAGAAGAACGTCAGCGTCATCTTCGCCACGCAGAGCCTTGCCGACATCAAGGATTCGAGCATCGCGCCCGCGATCATCGAAAGCTGCGCCAGTCGCATCTTCCTGCCGAACCCGCAGGCGACCGAACCGCAGATTCGCACGATCTACGAGGGCTTCGGCCTCAACAGGCGACAGATCGAAATCGTCGCAACCGCGCAGCCCAAGCGCGACTACTACTACCAATCCCGCCTCGGCAACCGCCTGTTCGACCTCGACCTGGGGCCGGCGGCGCTGGCGTTTGTGGGCGCTTCCACGCCGCAAGACCAGCGCGACATAGACCGCGTGCTGCTGGACGCCGGCGTGCCCGGCTTCGCGGGCGCCTGGCTGCGCCATCGCGGCCTCGATTGGGCGGCCGACTTGC
>JALNZZ010000094.1 GCA_023229065.1 Porticoccaceae bacterium | reverse complement strand
TTCCCCTATATCACCGGCTTGTCACCTGGATAGGCCAGGTGTCTGGAGAGCGACATGCAAGTAAAAGTGGCCATCATCATGGGCTCACGTAGCGACTGGCCCACCATGGAGGCGGCAGCCGAGGCCCTCGACAGCCTCGGAGTGGCTTACCACGTGGAGGTGGTGTCTGCACACCGTACTCCCGACAGGCTGTTCAGCTTTGCTGAAAGCGCTGTGGACCAGGGCTTTGAGGTTATCGTCGCCGGTGCCGGTGGTGCCGCTCATTTACCTGGCATGATCGCTGCCAAGACGCGCCTACCCGTCTTCGGCGTGCCAATACAGAGCAAAGCGCTCAATGGTCTCGATAGCCTGCTGTCCATTATCCAGATGCCCAAGGGCATCGCTGTGGGCACTCTGGCCATCGGCACCGCTGGAGCCTTCAACGCCGGCCTGCTCGCCGCCCAGATACTGGCCAACCAAGACGCTGAGCTGGCCGGTCGCCTGGAGGCTTTCCGTCGCACTCAGAGCGAGGCCGTTCTTGAGCACTCCGACCCGAGAGTGGATATTTAAAGAGAGCCTTTCATATGAAAGAGAGCGTTGCCATGCCCAAGGTCTGGGTTCTCGGGGCCGGCCAACTGGGCGCCATGTTGCGTCATGCCGGGATGCCACTCGCGATTGATGTGTTGCCGGTGCCCCTCGACAGCACCCAGGCACCCACTCTCGGGGCCACCGATATTGTGACGCCGGAAATCGAGCATTGGCCTGATTCCGCCGCCACCCGGGCGCTTTCCACTCACTCTCGTTTTATCAATCATCCCGTTTTTGCTCGCCTGGCAGACCGCCTTACCCAGAAATCCCTTCTGGATGAGCTGGGGCTGGCTACTGCACCTTGGTGCCCGGTGACGGCATCGACTCTCGCCACCGATCTCTACGCAACTCTCGGTGAGCGAGTCCTGCTCAAGCGCCGCATGGGCGGATACGATGGCAAAGGGCAGTATTGGCTGCGCCGCGCCGATGGCGATGAAATCCCCGCTGACTGGCACGCTGCAGCCATCGCCGAGAGCGCCATCGACTTCGACGAAGAAGTGTCGCTGGTGGGTATGCGCGACCGCGACGGCAACTGTTTTTTTTATCCGCTTACTCTAAACCTGCACACCAGCGGTATTCTTGCTGCCTCCGTCGCCCCCCTGGCACGCCTGGCTCCGCTGCAATCTCAAGCGGAAGCCATGCTCAGATCGCTGCTGGACAGCATGGACTATGTCGGTGTAATGGCCATGGAGTGCTTCCGGGTCGACGATCGCCTGCTTATCAATGAGCTGGCCCCCAGAGTTCACAACAGCGGCCACTGGACCCAGGCTGGCGCCAGTGTGAGCCAGTTTGAGGCGCATTTGCGGGCCATCTGCGGTCTGCCGCTGGCAACTCCCGCAGTGCGCGGCACTACAGTGATGATCAACCTGCTGGGCACAGAGCGAAACGATCAGTGGTTGAGCATCCCTGAATGTGAGCTTTACTGGTACGGTAAAGCAGTCCGCCCCGGGCGCAAGGTCGGCCATATCAATCTGTGCACAACGTCGCCAGATGACCTGCGTCGCAGCCTGGGTGCGCTGACCCGCCTGCTGCCCGACCACTACGGGGAGGTTCTGAGCTGGGCCGCGGACAGCCTGCCCTGATACTTCCGGCAGCACAGCGAGGCTTTTCGCCGGGCCGACAACGTAATATCCTGTCCTAGATCAGTTATCATTGGCGAATTTACGCTAGACTCCAATAAACATTATTCAGGTATGAGGAGCAACACGGTGCAAGAGGAAAATAAGGTTCTAATCGTTGTTAACCCTGCGGCCGATCGTCAACCCGCCGTAGAGCGCATGGCCACCGGCGCGCACGATGGCCAGGAGAGCAGCGAAGTCTATCTGCTGCTGGCTGCGGACCCATCAATGACCGACACTCGTGCCAACAACGAAGCTGTATACCGTAACGACGCTTGGCTTGCTGAGCTGCAGAAGCTGTTCGAGGGCAGTGGAATAAAAGTCCACACACGCATTTCATGGAGCCGGGAGTGGGCAGATTCCATTCTCTACTCTGCTCAGCATGTCGGGGCTAGCTACATCATGCTCTCTCACCCTGGCGTCGGCAACAGCGGAGCTTTCAGTGACGAGTTCTGGTACATGCTGCGGCACAGCCCTCTGCCTCTTACCATAGTGCAATCTGCCCGCCCGCCCCAGAAGCGGCCAGTAATGGTGGCTCTCGACCTGCAAGACAAAGGGCTGGTGGATCTCAACCAGCGGGTTTTCTCCGCTGCCAAGAAAGCAGCTGAGGCACGGGGCTCCGAACTGCACCTGGTCAACGCCTATCAGGACTCCATGAACTACCCGGATCGCGGCCGTTTGGTGAACCTAACGGGTCTGCCCAATGATCAGGTCCACCTCCGCGCTGGCGAGGTCTTCAAGGCCCTGGTCGATGTCGGTCAGGAACTCGACCCCGATCTCGTCGTAGTGGGCACCACCCGGCGTACCGGTTTCCGTGCCGCCATGCGCGGTCGCAAGCTCGGCAATATACTCTCATCCCTCGAGTACGATCTGCTGCTGGTGGTATAAAAGGCGACGGTGCCCAATGCCGTCCCCCCCCCGGTAATGACATGAACAGGCTGGCGCTCCATGGCACCAGCCTGTTTCTATTTATTGCAGATCACATCCGTAAGCGCTGTCCATTGCTGGAGAACTGGCTGCTCAAGAAGGCCATCTGATCACCGAGAATCCGCCGCGAGTTGAGGAGTGCCAGATACTCGGCGTTGTTGGGCCTGTAAGGCAGGGCCACCAGCTCCATGGCCAGGTCTTCCAACAGGTGATTGGCTTTGCGCTGGTTACAGCGACGGCAGGCAGCGACAACATTCTCCCAGCGATCGCGTCCACCCCGCGACAGAGGGACAATATGATCTCGCGTCAGCTGGCTGGTAGCAAAGCGATTGGCACAATACATACAGGTAAAACCATCGCGAGCGAACAGGGTGGGATTGGAAAGTGGGTAGGAGGCTCGCGGTTGGGCCAACCTCTCACCACCGCAAGCAATGATACTCGGCAACTCCATGACCGACTGCCGACCGGTAAAGCGCGAATATCCTCCTGTAACCCGGCGCACCACATCCCCCAGGCTCCACACGACCAACTCGCGAGCATACAGGCACACAGCCTGCTGCCACTCGAGCCATTCGATGGGCTGACCAGCAGCATTGAGACGTAGAATAAGAGGGTTCATCGATCACTCTCCGATCAAGCGGTGTAATGACGAGACTCGAGGATTGCACACCCACCAACAGGAGCAGGTATCAAGCGGGGAAAAGCGGTGGGAAGCAAAGGTGTGAAAAGTGCGGAGGGTAACTGGCCTGTCCCACCCGAAGGTGGATGCGAGGGGCGCGCCACGCGACGCAGTAAGGACGGACAGTGAAGGGTTGAAGGCCAACCTCCTCTTTTCCAGGGTACTGGTTTCCCTTAATCTTACCCCTGCTGGCCTCTGCGTCAACAAAAAGATGGCCAAAGAGTGTTGTGAGTGACAGCCTCTTCCTTGAAGGCACAAAAAAACAAACGCCCCGCACATCGCTGTACAGGGCGCAAAAGCAGTATAGGCTGGCGCTCCGTCCTAGAGCATTCTTATTCCACCGCCTTCCTTGAGAACCGTACATCCCGTTCGGTATCGGTGGTGCACGTCCTTGCGCTGTTGCATCCATGCGGGTGTAACTATAAGACTCCTCCGCACCTGGGGCTATTGGGAGATATCTCCTTTTAATGTAGGATATTTCCTACACCTATCACCTTTGAGCGCAGCCTTCGCTCGGTTACCATGGCGACTTTATGTGGGCTCGCCACTGAGAAATGACCATTCGGCCCTGGCTGCGGCGAACATACGGAGAAGACTTTGGCAACACGCAAAAAAAGCATTAACTTCGAAACAAGCCTGACCCAACTGGAGGAGCTGGTAAACGCTCTGGAATCTGGGGAACTGAGCCTGGAGGACTCTCTCAAATCCTTCGAAAAAGGTATTCGCATCACTCGTGAATGCAACGACGCTCTTAAAGAGGCTTCTCAGCGGGTAGAGCTGCTCACCCGCAATCCGCAGGGTGATCTGGAGGCTGAGCCCTTCGACGCACCGGAAGCTAACTAATGGCGGTGGATACCCCCACTTACCTTGCCAACTGCCAGGCACTGGTGGACACCCGCCTGAAGCAACTGCTGCCAGAGCGGCTGGACAGCAGCCTTTACCAAGCCATGCGCTACAGTCTTTTCAATGGCGGCAAACGCATCCGCCCTGCTCTCTGTTACGCCACGGCAGAGCTGTTCGAGCCCGCCACCAGCGAGGCCACCCATCGATCCGCCTGCGCCGTTGAGCTGATCCATGCCTACTCGCTGATCCACGACGACCTTCCGGCTATGGACAATGACGATTTGCGCCGCGGCAAGCCGACCTGCCACATTGTGTTCGGCGAAGCCACCGCCATCCTCGCTGGCGATGGTCTGCAGGCTCTGGCCTTCGAAGTGCTGGGTGGGCATAGTGACGACCAGGTGCCAGCGGCAATCAGCCTGCAACTCGTCCGCCTGCTGGCCTCCGCCGCCGGGCCAGCGGGCATGGTGGGCGGTCAAGCCCTGGACCTCGACGCTGTCGACCGCCAGCTCGACCTGGCCGCCTTGCAGGCCATGCACAACGCCAAAACTGGTGCCCTCATCAATGCCAGCATCCGCATGGGCGCCTTGGCCGCAGGAGCTACAGACCAAACAGATCTCAATGCCCTGGCCCGCTTCAGCGCAGCTATCGGCCTGGCCTTTCAGGTGCAGGACGATATCCTCGATGTGGAAAGCAGCACCGACGCTCTGGGTAAGCGTCAAGGCGCTGACCAGGCGCTCAATAAACCCACCTATACATCTCTTCTTGGCCTCGCTGGCGCCAAAGCCCGACTCGCCGAACTCCACGACTGTGCGACAGCGGCCCTGGAGCATTTCGGTGCCAGAGCAACGCGACTCACCGATCTCGGGAACTTCATCGTCAGCCGCAATCACTGATTCAGGCAGCTTTTGGTGTAAAATCCCCACCCTGCCCCGAGTTCCCTGTTGCCATGCCCAAAAAGTTTACCGAAATCCCTCTGGTTCGCCCGCTTACACCGCTGCTGGATCGCATAAACGACCCCGCTATCCTGCGCGAACTAGACAACGACCAGCTAGCGGAGCTTGCTGACGAGCTGCGGGCATACCTGCTGTACGCTGTCGGCCTCAACGGTGGTCACTTTGGTGCCGGCCTGGGCGTGGTAGAACTGACCATCGCCCTGCACTATGTCTACAACACCCCCAATGACCGTCTGGTGTGGGATGTTGGCCACCAGACCTACCCACACAAGATACTCACCGGGCGCCGCGACGATATTCTCCGCATCCGTCAGGAAGGAGGTATCTCGGGCTTCCCCAAACGCAGCGAAAGCCCCTTCGACACCTTTGGAGTAGGCCACTCCAGCACTTCCATCAGCGCTGCTCTGGGGATGGCTATCGCTGCGCGTATGGACGACCTGGACCGGCGCGTAGTGGCAGTGATCGGCGACGGCGCTATGACCGCCGGCATGGCCTTCGAGGCCATCAACCATACCAGCCATTCCGATGCCAACCTGCTGGTGGTGCTGAACGACAACAACATGTCGATCTCCCGCAACGTCGGCGGGCTGGCCACTTATTTTTCAAAGATCTGGGCCAGCCGCTTTTACAACTCCATTCGCGAGGGCGGCAAGAAGGTTCTCAAGGCCATGCCCTCTGCTGCTGCCTTTGTGCGCAAGACTGAGGAGCACCTCAAGGCGATGGTGGCGCCGGGTATCGTCTTCGAAGAGCTGGGTTTTAACTATATCGGGCCGATCGACGGTCACGACCTACCCTTGCTGATCCAGACGCTGTCTAACCTGCGCGAGCTTAACGAGCCCGTGTTGCTGCACACTATCACTCGCAAGGGGCAGGGCTTTGTACCCGCCGAACAGGACCCTATCGGCTACCACGCCCTCAACAAGATTGAACCCGTCGAGGACCAGGCACCGCCCCCTCCTCCCAAGCCGGCGACACCCAAGTATCAGGACGTCTTCGGCAGCTGGCTGGTAGATATGGCTGAGCAAGACCCCGATCTTGTCGCCATCACGCCCGCCATGTGCGAAGGCTCTGGAATGACCGCTTTCGCTCAACGCTTTCCGGAGCGCTTCCACGACGTGGCAATTGCCGAGCAGCACGCCCTGACCTTTGCTGCCGGCCTTGCCTGCGAGGGCAAAAAGCCCGTTGTTGCCATCTACTCCACCTTCTTGCAGCGCGCCTACGACCAGCTAATACACGATGTCGCGCTACAGGGGCTTGATGTGCTGTTTGCACTCGACCGCGCCGGTCTGGTCGGCGAGGACGGGGCCACCCACGCCGGCAGCTTCGATATCAGCTATCTGCGCTGTATACCCAATATGGTGCTGATGGCGCCCTCCGATGAGAATGAAGCCCGCCAGATGCTGTACACCGGCTATCGCCTCAGCGGTCCTGCTGCAGTGCGTTATCCACGCGGTACTGGTCCAGGTGCTGCCATCGACAAAACCATGACCGCCCTTCCACTCGGTAAAGGTGTCGTGCGGCGACGCGGCAAGGGGGTCGCCATCCTCAATTTTGGCGCCCTGTTGACCGAAGCTCTGGCGGCAGCCGATCAACTCAATGCCACTGTGGCCGATATGCGCTTTGTCAAACCCCTCGACGGGGCGCTAATTCACGAGCTCGCCCGCGACCACGACCTGCTGGTAACTCTCGAAGATAACGTTCTTATGGGCGGCGCAGGCTCAGCGGTAGCCGAATACCTGGCCACTCAGAGCATCATCACCACGCCCCTCCTGCTGGGCCTGCCCGACAGCTTTGTCGATCACGCCCCTCGCGACCGCCAGCTGACAGCGGTCGGTCTCGACAGTGACGGCATTGTTGCCAGCATTCGCCAGCGCCTGGCGCTGGGCTCGGCATACCGTCGCTGGGCGGACCCTGCCTGACTTCAGGCACGGCGTTCCGTGCTTCTTGCAGGATTGAAGAGCCGTTGGAAGGCTTGAATCAAAAGAAACGAGGCTATTTCGAGAACGAAAAGGGCAGCCCTTTTTCGCCACCAGGGTAGCGCTGCTAAAGTGGTTCTTGAGTATCAGCGATGCTCTGGTAGAACTGCCGTGCCGCCCGACCGCTGCGAGAAGCGCGGGTCTGGGCAAACTGGCGTGCCTTGAGATGCAGCTCTGCCCGGTCGCCGGTATACCCCGAGAACAGGTGATCAACAATTTTGAGATACTGCTGCAGGGAGGGCGGGTAAAATGACAGCCACAACCCAAAGCGGTCTGCCAACGATAGCTTTTCCTCCACTGCATCGCCGTAGTGTAGCTCTCCATCGACCAGAGCGACGGCGGTATTTTCCGACTGGCGCTCGGGGACCAGATGGCGGCGGTTTGAGGTGGCATAGATAAGGGTGTTTTCCGGCGGCAGCTCGATAGAGCCTTCGAGCACACTCTTCAGGTGCTTATAGCTGCTCTCCCCTTCTTCAAAGGAGAGATCATCGCAAAAGATGACAAAGCGCCACGGCAACTCGCGAATATCGTCGACAATTTCAGGCAAATCCACCAGGTCATCCTTGTCGATCTCGATGATCCTCAGCCCCTGCTGACCATAGTCGTTCAACAGCGCCTTGATCAGCGATGATTTACCTGTGCCCCGGCTACCCCACAACAGGGCATTGTTGGCTGGCTTGCCCGCCAGAAAACGCTCGGTGTTGGTGGCCAGGGCCTGCTTCTGGGCGTCGATGCCCAATAAATCCTCGAGCTGTACGGAGTCGAGGCGGCGCACCGGGCGCAGATAATTGCGGCGAGGGCGCCAGATGGCTGCAAGGGTATCATCCCAATCAATCGTCACGGGAAACTGTCCTGAGCAAAAAACTGAAACGAGAAACGGGAGAGCCGACACGGCCTCTCCCGCCAGACACTGCCATCAACTCTGAAGCACTGCGGTTAGCGAGTCGGTCAGATAATTGATGTTAGCTTCGCTGATACCTGCGACATTAATGCGGCTGGAGCCGAC
>JALNZZ010000093.1 GCA_023229065.1 Porticoccaceae bacterium | reverse complement strand
CCGTGGGCAACGGCACTGCCGACGACCTCGTGGGCATCGCGGAAGGGTATGCCCTTGCGCACCAGGTAGTCTGCGAGGTCGGTGGCCGTCGAAAAGCCGCGCCGTGCCGCTTCGCGCATATTGTCGGCCTTTACCTGGATGGCGGGTACCATATCGGCGAAGGCGCGCAAGCAGTCCTTGACGGTATCCACAGCGTCGAACAAGGGTTCCTTGTCTTCCTGATTGTCCTTGTTGTAGGCCAGGGGTTGAGACTTCATCAGGGTCAGCAGGCTGATCAGGTGGCCGTTGACGCGTCCGGTCTTGCCGCGTACCAGTTCGGGTACATCGGGATTTTTCTTCTGCGGCATGATGGAGGAGCCGGTACAGAAGCGGTCTGGCAGATCAATAAAGGCAAACTGGGCGGAGGTCCATAGAATCAGTTCTTCCGAAGCCCGTGAAAGGTGGGTCATCAGGAGGCTGGCGAAGGCACAGAACTCGATCGCGAAGTCGCGGTCGCTGACAGAATCGAGAGAGTTTTCCGTAGGGCCGTCAAAGTCCAGCAATTCAGCGCTGTAGTGGCGGTCGATGGGGTAGGTAGTGCCGGCCAGGGCGGCGGCGCCCAGCGGTGAGCGATTCATGCGCTTGCGGCAGTCGAGCAGTCGGCTGTGGTCCCGCTCCAGCATCTCGAACCAAGCCAGCAAGTGATGGCCGAAGGTCACTGGCTGGGCAGTCTGCAGATGGGTAAAGCCCGGCATGATGGTGTCGCTGTGGCGTTCGGCCAGGCCGAGAATGCCATCTTGCAGGCGACTCAGTTCGGCGCTGATGGCGTCGATTTCGTCGCGCAGCCAGAGGCGAATGTCGGTGGCTACCTGGTCGTTGCGGGAGCGGCCGGTGTGAAGCTTTTTGCCGGTGATGCCGATGCTGTCGGTCAGCCGTGCCTCTATGTTCATATGGACATCTTCGAGTGCAACCGACCACTCGAAATTACCCGCCTCAATATCGGCTTCGATGGCTCCGAGGCCAGTGACGATGCGCTCCAGCTCTGCCTCGCTGAGCACGCCTACCTTGGTCAGCATTCGGGCATGGGCCAGCGAGCCGCGGATATCTTGGCGATAGAGGCGCTGGTCAAAGTTCACTGAGGCGGTGAAACGGGCCACAAAGGCATCGGTGGCTTCGCTGAAGCGGCCGCCCCAGGATTGGTTGGTATCCTTGGGTGTACTCATAGGGACTCTCTGTCAGGGGCTCTGCAACGGGTGTTGATCTGGCGGATTGTGGTTGTGTGACGTGGTTGGGTAGCTTAGCTGCTTGGCAAAGGGTTGCTATTATAGCGGCTGCTCCGCCAGCGAGGCGAATGAACTTTGAAAATTACCTTTTGTGCTTGGCAGCGGGCCGAGAGTGCTGGGCTTTCCGCTCCAGGGCTGCTGACACTGATACTCCGCATGGCGTCCCCTCTTAATTGACCGAGGTCGCAAAACAGGGCTCCTGACTGTCCACTGCGGTGAATCTGCTAAGATGCACCTCCTGCAGCTTTACCGGAATTTTGCCATGACTTTCTCCCGTCCTGTGCGTATCGCCTCCCGCCAGAGCCCTCTCGCCCTGTGGCAAGCCGAACACGTCAAGGCCCGCCTACAGGCCATTCACGCCGGACTCGAGGTGGAGATCGTCGGCTTTACTACCAAAGGGGATAAATTTCTCGATGCGCCCCTGGCCAAAATTGGCGGCAAAGGGCTGTTTGTCAAGGAGCTGGAGACCGCCATGCTGGCTGGAGAGGCCGATATCGCTGTGCACTCCATGAAGGATGTGCCCATGGAGTTCCCTGATGGATTGGAGCTGGCGGTGATTTGCGAGCGGGAGGACCCGCGCGATGCCTTTGTCTCTGCCCGCTACGCGCATCCGGGTGACATGCCGGCTGGTGCGGTACTTGGCACCTCCAGTCTGCGCCGCCAGTGCCAGCTGCGGGAACGCTATCCGCAGCTGGAGATCCGCAATTTGCGCGGCAATGTAAACACCCGTCTCGCCAAGCTGGATAGCGGAGAGTTTGATGCCATCATTCTTGCCGCCGCTGGCTTGTTGCGGCTCGAGATGGCAGATCGCATTCGCCTGGCGATGCCGGATACCTTGAGCCTGCCAGCGGGGGGGCAGGGTGCCATCGGTATTGAGTGTCGCAGTGACGATATAGAGCTGCACGGTCTGCTGGCTCCGCTTCACCATCAGCCTACAGCGGTGTGTGTCACCGCCGAGAGAGCGATGAATCGTCGCTTGCAGGGCGGTTGTCAGGTGCCGATAGCCTGCTACGCCGAGCTGACTGCCAGCGGGGAGCTATATCTGCGGGGGCTGGTGGGCGCAGTGGATGGCTCGCTGATGTTGCGTGCCGAGTCGCGCGGTGCCCCGAAACAGGCAGAAGCTATGGGCGTCGCCATGGCAGAAGAGCTGCTGGCTCGCGGTGCCGACCGTATCCTGGCCGAGGTCTACAGCCAGTGAGTCGGGGGGCAGGGCGGTGAGCGGCGACTGCGCACTCGATGGGCTCACAGTGCTGGTGGCGCGACCGGCGCGGCGGGAGGATGATTTCTCTGCCCGGTTAGCGGTCCTTGGCGCTCGGGTTCACCGTCTCCCGGCCATGGCTATAGAGCCTCTGGATACGCCAGAGAGCCGTGCGCTGCTGGCGATGGTAAGTGATTTCGACAAAGTGGTTGTAGTCAGTGCCAATGCCGCGAGTCTCGCTCTGGCGAGACTGGACAGTGCGGCGTTACGGGAGCGAGGGCCAGCCTGGTTTGCAGTGGGCGCTGGTAGTGCCGCCCCCCTGCATGAGGCCGGGATAGCCGTGGGCTGTCCCGTCGACGATGCCACTAGCGAAGGGCTGCTGGCTTTACCTGCCTTTGCTGAGGTAGCTGGCCAGCAGGTGCTGATTATTCGCGGTGAGGGCGGGCGCGATGTGTTGCGGGCAGGGCTGGTGGCACGCGGCGCCAGAGTGACTTTTTGTGAGCTGTATCGGCGCGTGGTCGATACCAGCCACAGAGCGCAAGTGCAAAGTTTGCTTGAGTCTAAAACGCTCGATTTAGTGGTGACCCATAGCGCGGACGTGCTGGCTTGTTTTCTCGCCCAAGTGGCGGGCAGTGATAGAGCGCTGATGGAGCGCACGGCTGTATTGGTACCCAGTGACAGGGCGGCGGAGATGGCCTGGCAGGCAGGCTTCGGTGAGGTGATCCGCGCCGCCAGTGCGCTGCCTTCTGCCATGGTCGATGCTGCTGTGGGCTGGTACACTTCTTTGCAATAGTTTTCTAGGAGCGGGTGGCCGTTATCGTTGAGGGCACCGCGCCAGTATCCCGAGGATAGGCTTGTGGACAAGGATAAAAACCCTTCAAAAACCGGAGCAGAGGTCCCGCAAGGGAAACAAGGGAAAGAGGCAGCGGAGGGAGCTGTGTCTCCAGAAGGTACTCCCGAGTCAGGAGCCAAGCCCTCCCAGTCCGGGCCGGACAGCGGTCAACCTGCGCAAGACAAGGCTCTTCAAGACAAGGCTCGTCAGGAGGAGGCTCCTCTGGATAAGCAAAACGATTACAAGTCCTCTCAGAGTAGCCCGGCTGAAAACAAAGCTGAGCAAAAAGCTTCCCCAGCGGGAAAACCAAAAGCAGAAAAAGCCGTAACTATGCCAGACAGCTCGTCGGCAGCAGTCGTTTCTTCCGCTGCCAGCACGAGCAAACCTCCACCTCAGGAGCGGGGTACACCCCGGAAGGGAGGCCGAGGCAAATGGGTGGTGTTACTGGTGCTCATCGCGCTGGCGGCAGGCGGTTATTACCTGTGGCCTCAGTATGGCGACCGGATTCTGGCACTCGCCGGTGTGGGTGCCAGTGAGGATACTGCCCAGTCACAGCCGCCGCAAACTGTTTCTCTCACTGGCGAGCAGGGGGCTGAAGACGGGAGTGAGGGACCAGCCGAGCTCGCCGCTCAAGATAGCGAAAGCAGCTTGGTGGTTGATCCGGCCACCAGCGAGCTTATTGACCAGGAGCGCAGTGCTCGCCAGGAGATGGCGACCGAGCTGCGCGACCAGATGGCCGACCTGGAACTCCGCCTTAACAGCCATGCCGATCGCTTGCGCCAGTTGTCGACCACCAGCCGGGATGACTGGCTGTTAGCGGAGGCGGAATACTTATTGCGCCTGGCCAGTCAACGCTTGCTCACCGAGCGCCAGACCACCAACGCTGCGGCGCTAATGGAGTCTGCCGATGTCATCCTCCGCGACATGAGCGATCCGGCCCTCTATCCAGTGCGCAAGGCACTGGCCGAGAACATCACCCAGATACGTCTGGCCAACCCCGTGGACCGCGAAGGGATCTTCTTGCGTATCGGAGCCTTGGCGGATGCGGTGGACAGCCTCAACAGCTTGTTGCCGGACACTGCAGTGGTGACTGAAGTGACGGAAGCAGCAGAGCCCACCAGCTGGTATGGGCGCCTGTGGGGCAATGTCCGCCAGGCCGCGCGCAACATGGTGGGATTGATCCGCGTGGAACGTCGTGACGTTCCGTTGCAGCCACTGCTGACGCTGGAGCAGGAGCAGGTTCTGCGCTACAACCTGAAGGTTGTGTTGGAGCAGGCCCGTCTCGCCCTGTTGCGGGAGGAGCAAGTGATTTATGCCGACAGTTTGAGCCGCGCTTCCTCTTGGGTGGCTGAACACTTTGCAGAGGATGCCCGCACGGCGGCTTTTATGGCCGAGCTGGAGCAGTTGGCCGCCCAGAGTGTCAGTCAGGAGCTGCCCTCGGTAACCCCTTCTCTGCAAGCCTTGCAAGCTTATATTCGCCTGTGGCATAACCGCCACGATCCAGGAGCTGCTCCTGGGGCGTCCGGCGATGTGCAGGATGGGAGCGAGTCACCGTGAGGCGCGCACTGATCCTGATAGCTGTTGCTCTGGTCATCGGAGCTGTCCTTTACCAGTTGCTTGCCTCGCAGCAGGGTTTCGTGCTGGTTTCGGTGGGCACGATGGTGATCGAGATGAGTCTGTGGACCAGCCTGTTGCTGGTGATACTGGCTATCTTCCTGGTCTGGTTGCTGCGCTGCCTGGTGCAGATGCTCGCCGCTCCTCGTCGCTGGCTGGTTCGCCGCCGCCTGCAGCGTCGCTATCAGCAGCACAATCGTACCCTGCAGGGCTTCGTCGACTATATCGAAGGTAACTGGCCGGCAGCCATCGACAACCTGAAAAAATCGGTCGCGCAGTCCGACTTGCCTGCTGTGAACTACCTGGGCGCCGCTGCTGCCAGTTATCAGCTGGGGGATCACGAGGGCGCTGATGCCCTTCTCAAAGAGGCAGAGAGCATCGGTGTGGCAGACGGTTTTGCCACCGGGCTCTTGCGTATTCGCCTGGCGTTGCAGGAGCGCGACTACGCTCGCGCTTGTACCGAGGCGGAACAGCTCCATCGCCGCAACCCTGCTCACCCGACTGTGTTGAGACTGTTGGCCACGGCTCGCCGAGGGTTGGGTGATTGGCAGGGTCTTGAGCGCATGTTGCGGGATCTGCATAAGCACCGGGCGCTGTCAGCTGTGGAAATGGAAGAGCTGGAGGTCGAGATCCATCGCCAAATGCTGGTTCGCCACATAGCAGAGCAGCCCGCCAGTTTAGGCGTTGCAGAGCGCCGTGCCGGGCTTGAGCGCCGCTGGCACGATATGCCCCGCAAGTTGCAGAAGCACCCGCGCTTGGTGGCACAGTTCGTGCGCCAGTCCCTGCTATTGGGGGAAGCCAAACAAACCGAAGCCCGCCTTGCCCGCTATCTGAACAAACGTTGGGATCAGGAGTTGGTAGAGCTGTACGGCATGGTGCCAGCGGACGCTGTCAAGCAGCTGGCTCGGGCCGAGAGCTGGTTGTCTGAGCACCCGGAGGACGCGGTGTTGCTGCGCGCTCTGGGGCGTCTCAGTGCGAGGGCCGAATTGTGGGGCAAGGCCCGGGACTACTTCGAGAAATCATTGTCGCAGCGTGCCAGTGCCGCAACCTGTGCTGAGCTGGGCGAACTGCTGGCGCGTCTGGGGGATAGTGAAGGCAGCCTGCGCTGTTACCGCCAAGGTCTGGCGGCGCTGGAGTCAAAAGGGGTCGAAACAGCTGCTGTGTAGCGCGTCTGCGCGCTGCTGTCTTCAATTGGCAGGGCTTGATCCTGGAAGGGGTGACGTTTACTTGCTCCTGGCGGCGGACCAGGCCGAGTCGAGTAGTAAGTACTCTCAGTGCCGGTGAGCAAGCATTTTTAGCCCCCCGAGCTTATTCGCTCTGCGGTCCTGCTGCCTGCACACTGGCGGGCACATCGAAACGGGCAATATTGTCGGCGAACAGCTGTGCCAGCTGTCGCGCAGCTGTGTCCCAGGCGGCACCATCTCGCCAGCTGTTGCGAGGGTTGAGTAGCTGACTGTCCAGCCCCGGTACCCGGCGAGGAATGGCGAGATTGAGGGGAGCCAAAAGCGTGGTTTCCACGTCGTCCAGCTGGCCGCTGGTAATAGCGCTCACAATGGCGCGGGTAGTCGCCATGGTATAGCGCTGACCGTCACCTGCACTGCCTCCGGGGCCGCCTTGCCATCCACTATTGACCAGGTAGACCTTGCTGCCGGCCTCGGCAATGCGGCGGATCAGTAACTCGCTATAGTCCAGGGCCGGACGCGGCATAAACGGGGCTCCAAAGCAGGTGGAAAACACCGGCACCATCACTTGCCCACCGTTGTCATCACTTTCAGGGCGGGTACTGTAGCCGCTGAGAAAATGGTAGGCAGCGGCCTCTCTGTTGAGGGCAGCGACAGGAGGCAGCACCCCGCTGCCGTCACAGGTCAAAAAGATGATATGACGTGGATTGGGGCTGTTTGCCTGTAGCGGCGGTGCGATGTGGTCGAGGGGAAAAGTGCAGCGACCGTTGGCGGTGAGAGTAGTGTTGGCAAAGTCCGGATTGCGCCCGTCATCAAGATGAATATTTTCGACAATGGTGCCGAAACGGATGGCATCCCAAATGCGCGGTTCCTGCTCGCGGCTCAGGTGAGCGGTTCTGGCATGGCAGCCACCCTCCAGGTTAAAAATGCCTTCTCGGCTCCAGCCGTGCTCGTCGTCGCCAATCAGGGTGCGGTCGCGATCCATTGCCAGACTGGTTTTGCCGGTGCCGGTGAGGCCGAAGAACAGCGCTACGCTGCCGTCTTGCCCTCTATTGGCGGCACACTGCATAGGCAACACATTCTTCTCGGGCAGCAAGAAGTTCATCACGGTAAAGACCGCTTTTTTCAGCTCGCCACCATAAGCCATGCCGGCGATAAGTACCTTGCGGCGGGCAAAGTTGATGATGGCGGCGCCGTCGCTGGCAGTGCCGTCGCGCTCGGGGTCACAGATAAAGCCGGGAGCGTGGAGAATTTTCCACGCTTCCTTCCCCAGCGGATTGTAGCGCTCGGGAGTGATGAAGAGATTGCGAGCGAAGAGACTGTGCCAAGCGGTTTCACAGGTGACTCTGAGGGGGGTGTAATGCTCTGGGTGGTGGCCGGCATGCAGGTGAGTAACGAAGCGGTTGCGCGCCCCGAGGTAGTCGTAGACCCGCTCCCACAGGTTGTCAAAAGCCTCTTTTGCAAAGGAGCGATGCCCGGTTCCCCACAGGATGCCATCTGCGGTGCTCGGTTCTTCGACAATAAAGCGGTCGCCGGGGGAACGACTGGTGCGTGTTCCCGTGCGTGTTGCGAGAGCACCTCTGCTGGTGAGGAGCCCTTCCTGGCGGTGGAGAGCCATTTCCACCAGTTCTGCTGTGCTCAGATCCTGGTAGGTTCTGGCGAGAGTATCATCGCTGCTGGTCATCGCTGCCGGGCCCGTGAGGGCCGTTGCTAAGGGTTTACAGGATTATGACAGAAAACTGACGGCGGCCAAGATGTTCAGTACTCGATTGGCGGTGCACTGGAATTGCGTCGCCGATGTGTTTTGCTGTACGGCCTCAAAAAGCGTGGCCTACAGCCATTGGGCCAACGCTGGGCGGCGGGTTGCCGCACGCTCAGTGCAGAGTGCGCTGAGGCGCAAACAAGACGTCGATCTTTGTCTGGTCGAACAGATACTGTTGATGGCAGAACTGGCACTGGACAGACACCTTGCCCTGTTCATCAAGGATCGCCTGAACCTCATCGCGACCCAGTGAAACCAGCATGTCTCCCGTGCGCG
>JALNZZ010000092.1 GCA_023229065.1 Porticoccaceae bacterium | reverse complement strand
CGACCCGTACCGCCTGCATTGCAGTAAGCAAGGTGGCAAGACCTCCGTGAATCAGGAGATACATCAGCAGCACTAGCAACACAGCGTCGTGCGCCAGCTCCTGGGGAGCAAGAGAGGCTCTCAACAATACCCACAGCAATATCCCAAAATGGGCAAGCCCGAGGGCGGCTATCCACCACAGGCCAGACCGCAGCTTTCTGTCATCACCTCTCGCAAGAGAGCAAGCCAGCCAGCGATGAAACAGAGCAGCGCCACCGAGCAATACTCCACTGACAAGTAGCGGCCACAGGCCAACAGGGTTCTGCTCGGGAACCTGCCACTGAGGCGCAACCGTCCACAAATACAGCCAGCCGAACAGCAATGACGCGTATAAAGTGCCATTGGCCATCAGGGTAACAACCATCCCCCAGCGACCGGGGCCATCCACTGAACGGGAGTGCAAGGGTGGGTCCATCGGCTCTCCCTCAGCCACTGGATCGGCACACGGATGGGCGCCACAGTGCCAGCTCCAGCGCAGCAGGATCAGCAACGCCAGCACCGCGACCAGCAGGGCAGCGGGATAGATACGCAACAACAAACTGATACAGAGCAGTGCAAGCACGACCGATGCTTGCAGTGGCAGCCAGGAATTTCTCGGCAGATGAAAAATCTCCCGTACTTTGGCGGTGATGGCATCAGTACCCCAGGTTTCCCGACGAATATGATCGATATCGACAAGACCATGCTCACCGCGAGCGATAGTGTGGGGAAGCTCAGGGTTCTCCCACAGAGGGTGGCGAGTATGGACTGACGGCAAGCTGATAAAGTTGTAGGAGCCCGCCGGCGTGGCAGTGGCCCATTCGAGAGTATCTGCACACCACGGATTAATACTCGTGCGACGACCGAAACGGCAGTGCAGCCCGAGGTCTATCAGCAGTAGTGCCACCCCAATGGCCATCACAAACCCGCCTACCGAGGACAATAAATTGAGCCAGTCCCACCCCACCCCGGCCTGATAAGTGTAGACCCGTCTCGGCATACCCAGCAGGCCAGTGAGGTGCATTAGTAGAAAGGTAAGATTGAAGCCGCCAAACGTCAGCCAGAAGGCCCAGCGACCGAGACGCTCGGAAGGCAGGCGGCCCGACAGGTGCGGCAGCCAGTAATAGAGGCCGGCAATCAAGGGAAACAACATGCCCCCCACCAGCACATAGTGCATATGGGCTACCACAAAGTGGGTGTCGTGCACCTGCCAGTTAAAGGGCACCAGGGCCAACATCACGCCAGTGAGGCCACCGCAGACAAAGATCACCAAAAAGCCGAAAATCCACAGCATAGGCAAGCTGTTGCGCACTTGCCCGCTCCATAGGGTCGCGATCCAGGCGAATACCTGAATCGCAGTGGGCACTGCTACCAACATGCTGGCCACCGAAAAAAATGCCTGTGCCAGCTGCGGGATGCCCACCGTAAACATATGGTGAACCCACAGCCCAAAACTGATAAATCCCGTGAGAATAATGGACAGCACCACCCAGCGGTATCCCACCAGCGGGCGACCGGCAAACACCGGGATCAAGGTGGAGACAATCCCGGCCGCAGGCAGAAAAATAATATAGACCTCAGGGTGACCGAACATCCAGAACAGGTGCTGCCACAACAGGGGATCACCACCCCCCTCCACAGCAAAAAAGACCATTCCGGCAGCGCGCTCCAGCTCCAGCAGGATGCTGGCCAGTACCAGAGGCGGAAACCCGAACACAATCATCAGCGCCATGGTAAGGATATACCAGCAAAACAGCGGCATTTTTCCCAGCGTCATGCCCGGGGCACGGGTGCGCAGGATGGACACCACCAATTCCACTCCCGCGGTAATCGCGGAAATTTCCACAAAGGTGATGCCCAGCAGCCAGAAATCCGGCCCCCGACCAGGAGAGAAGGAAGCATTGCTGAGCGGGGTGTACATGAACCAGCCCCCCGCGGGCGCCATACCCAGCACCAGACTGAAGAGCATGATGATGCCGCCGAAAAGATAGCAAAAATAACCCAGGGCACTGAGCCGTGGGAATGCCAGGTCGCGGGCACCGATCATTTTCGGCACCAGGTACATGGCCAGTCCTTCAAGTACCGGGATGGCGAACAAAAACATCATCACCGTGCCGTGCATGGTGAACAGCTGGTTATAGACCGCCGGGGTCACAATCTCCTGCGCTGGCAGTGCCAGCTGGGTGCGCAGCAGCATGGCCAGCAAGCCACCCACCACAAAGAACACCATGCCGGTAACCATGAAGCGCACGCCGATAGCGGTGTGGTTGACCGCCGCCAGCGCTCCCCAGCCCGGCAAGCTGCCCCACACCCGCTCAAAGCGCTGGTGTAGCTCCTCACGTTTGCTATTGAGGTGCTCAGTCATGGGGCTTCCCTTCTTGTGCAGCTGGCAACACCTCCCCTGCCCCTCGCGCCGTAGAGTCGAGCCAGGCTATAAAGTCAGCAGCGGGGTGAGCGGTCACAGAGAACTGCATATGGGCGTGATGCAGCCCACAGAATTCGGCGCACAAGCCAGCGAACTCACCGGCTTCATCCGCCTGCAAGCGCAGCACATGGCTGCGCCCCGGCAGCGCATCCAGCTTACCCGCCAGTCTGGGTACCCAAAAAGAATGCACCACATCGGCACTGGTGAGAACAATATCCACCGGCTCGCCCACTGGTATATGAATCTGGTCCCGCAAACGGATGCCGCTGTCGGGGTAGAACACGTCCCACCACCACTGGTGTCCTGTCACTTCGATGCGCATCACCTCACCGGGAGCGCCCGGCCCCGGCATCATGCGCTGACCGGCAGGAATACCGAACACCAGCAAAGTGCCAATGGCCGCAAAAGGCAGCACTAACCCACCACCGACAAGCCAGCGCTGCCCAATGCGTTTTGCCTGTCGCTCCGAAACCGCAGGAGCCCTGCGAGTTGACGCCCACAACCATAAACCTGTTACGGCCAGCAGTACCAAAGTGGCGCCAGTGAACATGCCCCACCATAGCAACAGGGCCTCTCCAGCCGAGGGGCCGCCAGGTTCCAGCATAGAGAACGGCCCGGAGCAGCCTGCCAGTAGTAGTGAAGCGGCACCCAGGCTTCTGCCTGCCCCTGCTGGGGAAACAAATACGGTTCTTTGTTGCCAAACTTGCTGTAAAGAGCACTTTGGTAGCGACTTATATGCCACGGGCATTCTTTTTATCAGCTTGCCATCTTTTTCATCCCTGTCAGGCGGAGCTTCAAAATGACGCCAGAACCGATTCTCAGCAAGATGTCGATCCGCGGGCATCCCCTGCACCCTGTCTTGATTCACTTCCCTGTCGCAGCCCTGATCGGTCTCGTCGCTACTGACCTGGCATTTCTTGTCACCAACGATGGGTTCTGGGCTCGAGCCGGGCTGTGGCTGGCAGGTGTGGGAGCATTGGGAGGCTGGATATCGGGCCTGGCTGGGTTGGTGGACCTGATCAGCGTCGCCCGCATCCGCCGTCTGATCGCTGCCTGGAGTCATGCCGTACTCGCGGTCATGCTGCTGTCCTTGGCCACCCTCAACTGGCTGCTGCGAGTCGAAGCCGGTACCGTACAGGACAGCGCGTTGCACAGTGGCGCAGCGCAAATCCTGCCCTGGGGGCTTTATCTCTCTGTACTCACCGCCCTGCTGATCAGTATGACCGGCATCCTCGGCGGCCAACTGGTTTATGAGTACGCGGTGGGTGTGGATACTGAGGATACGCCCTTGTAAGAGCCCCGGGACTGGTGACCGGACAGCTCTGACGCCATTCACGGCACTGCCACCAGAGCCCGGCCTGGCTTGGCCAACACCAGCCAGAGCACAGCGCCGACCAGCACTACGACAGCGATCGCCACCAGCTTCGTCCACAACCTTACACGCACTGTAGCGGCGCGCTCCAGCCGCAACACCAGCGAGCCCACCAAAACATGGCAGACCACCAGGCCAGTCACCAGGGTCAGCTTGACCACCAGCCAGCCTTCTACCGTGCGATTGAGCAGAAAAACCACTGTCCCCGATATGATCGCCACCAATGCCGCCGGCGTGGCCAGGTGGGTGTAGACAAACCGCTCGACACCATCAAAGGGCCGGTGCAGCTCGCCGCTCCCCGCCCAGCTGCGTTCACTGCCAATCAGCACCGGCAGGCAGAGCAATGCCGCACACCACGCCAGCAGAGCAGCGATATGTATTGCAAGCAGCCACAGCATCGACACGCTCCTTTGCAAGCAGGCGATCGAAACTAACGAGCGGATATACGGAGTCCGCACCTTTCCTGCCTGTCACACGATTCCATGCGACTAACTGTGACCGCCTTATAGCCAACCCGTTCAAGTCGATTAGTGAGGAATCACAGCTCCACACGAACCTTCCCCACCGCTGTCACGGCTTTTTGCCGCGCCGCCTCGATACTGGCATCCCGCGCCAGAACGACGCCCAGACGCCGTTCGCCGCGCACCTCTGGCTTGCCGAACAAACGGATGTCCGTGTCCGGCTCGGCCAGCACCGCGCCAAGATTGCCATAGCGGATATCGGCGGAGTCTCCGGGCACCAGCAATACCGCGGAGGCCGAAGGTCCCAGCTGGCGGATCACCGGAATCGGCAAACCGAGAATGGCTCTGACGTGGAGCGCAAACTCTGACAGGTTCTGGGAAATCAGCGTCACCAGCCCCGTATCGTGGGGGCGCGGCGACACCTCGTTAAAATACAACCTGTCGCCCGCCACGAACAGCTCGACACCAAAGATGCCAAACCCACCCAGCGCTTCGGTGACCGCCCCGGCAATGCGCTGCGCCTCCGCCAGCGCCGCCGCACTCATGGCCTGGGGCTGCCAGGATTCACGGTAATCGCCCTTTTCCTGGCGGTGGCCGATAGGCGCGCAAAAGCTGGTGCCATCTCGATGGCGCACAGTGAGCAGGGTAATCTCGTAATCAAAATCCACCAGCCCTTCGACGATGACCCTGCCCCGGCCCGTGCGGCCACCGGCCTGTGCATAATCCCAAGCGGGCCCGACATCAGTGCTGGAGCGGACAATACTCTGCCCCTTGCCGGAGGACGACATAATGGGTTTGACCACGCAGGGCAAGCCCACCGCCGCAACGGCGGCCTGGTATTCTTCGCGAGTGTCGGCAAAGCGGTAAGGCGAGGTCGGCAGGTCCAGCTCCTCCGCGGCGAGGCGACGGATACCTTCGCGGTTCATGGTCAGCTGCGCTGCGCGGGCCGAGGGGATCACCCGCCAGCCCTCCGTTTCCAGAGCAACCAGCTCGGCGGTGGCGATGGCCTCGATCTCCGGCACGATCAGCTGTGGTTTTTCCCGCTCCACCAGGCGGCGCAACGCCGGCCCGTCGAGCATGTCGATAACATGGTTGCGGTGGGCGACCTGCATGGCCGGGGCATTGGTGTAGCGATCCACGGCGATCACCTCACAACCGAGTCGCATCAGTTCAATCGCCACCTCCTTGCCGAGCTCGCCGCTGCCGAGCAGCATGGCACGGGTGGCACCAGCAGTGAGAGGAGTTCCGATAGTAATCATCAACAATCCTTAAAAGGCGATCAAAAGCCTGGGTCCGGTTAACAGCCCCCAGGCTTTTGGGTGGATAATCGGCGCGATTATAGAGCTAATGAAGTAATGAGGGCTGATCCCCTTACGCGCGGGATTGTTACACGCCGGGATGAGACACCGGCAAGGCATCCAGCAACTCCAGTGGACAAGCAACGATATCGTCCTGCCCACTGGTCAGCAGCTTCTGGTACGGTACCAGCTGATAGGCGCCGCTCAGACGGGCTCGCGCTTCCCGACGCCGCGCCTTTGAGCCATCGGGCTTGCGGGTAGCAAAGGTGAGCAGACGATAATCCGCCGGGAATACTCCTTGCAACTCTGCCAGGGATTGAAAGGATACCGGGGTGTCATAGGTCAGCTCACAGATCACCACCGGGCGGTTTTGTGCCAGAGTGTCCCGCAATCCCTGCAGGGCAAATTTTTCAAACCCCTCGACATCAATCTTGATCAGGTCGATCTTCAGATCGGGCCTGGCCGCAAAAAAATCATCGCCGCGAACCAGCTCCAGCTCGCCTGCCGGCAGATTGCCTTTATCGATGCTGCTGGCATCGAAAGAGCCAACCCCCGCATTGTTGCCGCTCGGCGCATAAAACGGCAGGCGACTGTTGTCATTGCTCACCCCCAGGGGATGCACCTCGATATTGCCAATACTATTGGCCGCTATATGGTGCTCGAACCGTGCCCGCACCGGCTGCCACGGTTCAAAAGCAATCACCGTATCGGCCAGCCGGTGCATGTAGAGAGAATGCTGGCCGACATTGGCGCCAATATCGACAAACACGCCTTTTTCGGGCGCGATCGCCTTTAACGTGTCGCCGAGAAAGTGGAGTACATGTTTCTCAAACGCCCCGTAGTAATAGACATTAAAGTCGATGTTGTTGCTTAGTGTACCTTTGTAGTTGATCCCGTAGAAATCAGCAACGAAAGGATACTCAGGTGCGATACCACGTCGCAGCATACGCTTGTAGAGCGATCGGGAAAGGGACTTGGGCAGGCGTTGTTGGCAGCGCCAAAGCAGGCGGTAAAGGGTGTCGAGGGCAACCATGCGGCTCTCACCGAAGGAAAAGACCGATTCTAGGGCTTAGCCACTCCCACCACAATACGTGGCTCACTCGAAAAGCACACATAAAAAAACGGGGCCCGAGGGCCCCGTTCTACAGCCGTCAACCCAGAGGTTGGCGGCATGTCGTCTGCTTTAGATAGCGACGATGTTCTCTGCCTGAGGGCCTTTCTGGCCCTGAGTAACAGTGAACTGTACGCGCTGACCTTCGGTCAGGGTTTTGAAGCCGGAGCCGGAGATGGCGCTGAAGTGTGCAAACACATCGGGGCCGGACTCCTGCTGGATGAAACCAAAGCCTTTGGCTTCGTTGAACCACTTGACGGTACCGGTAGTAGTAGACATATTCATATCCTGTATTTCTAAACGTTGTTGGCCCGATCTGGGATAAGGCCGCTTGGTGCTGGAAGTGTTCTGTGACTTATGAATGCAGGACGAGGTTACTACTGGAGGTACTTCGAAACGGTATGCATAAATACGGCTGAACTTTCAAGCAACCTCAACTATACAGGTCGGGAAGGAATTGGCAAGACTTTTTTACCCTGTATATTCCGCATCGAACTGCAGACCATAAGCACCTGATTATCAACCAAAAAAATATTACCCCAACAGAGGAAGAAACAAAACTGCTCCTTCCTCCAGCGCCAAGAGCTCACTTGGTTTGCGTGACCAGCCCACCCTCGCGCATACCGTGAGGATCGGAGGGTCCCTGCGTCGACTGGGCATGAAACTCGACAAACATCCGTACTGCCCCCTGCGGCTCAACGAAGTGCACTACTTCTGGCGCAACAATGCCGAGTTTGCCTGGCTCCAGTACCTCGTCGTAGTCCCAGGCCGGCACACAATAGCGCAGCCGTCCTTCCAGCACATGGATCAGTGCCCAGACACCCGGTTTGGTAGAGTGATCCTTGCGCAAACCGGCAGGCAGTGTCTGCTCATTGAGCTCACCTGTACGGCGATAGGGCGCCAGCCCTTCTGGCAGCGTACCGGGATGTTGCGTTCTGTAATCGGACATGGCATCGCTCCTGGTCAGAAATAAACCCCAAGCAAATCCTGAGGCTGCTACCCGATTACAAACCAGACGCGTCAAAAAAGCCACTGCCCAAACTCAGTCTCGGACAGTGGCCTTGAGTAGCTTAAGAAAGATCCAGGGATCAAAGCAGCCTTTTGCGTCGTGCCTCAGCGGCCTGCAGCACGATTGCCGTTGCTATCGCGACCCTGGCCACCACGACGCTGGCCAGAGCTCCTGTTACCGTCGGTACGGGGGCCATTACGGCCCGCAGGACGAGCCTGGCCACCGCGCGCCTGGCCGCCACTGCCAGCACCGCCCCGATGCGGCCCGCGATTGTTGCGGCCATTGGGTATAGGTTCTGCCTTGATGGTCGGGTCTGGCGCAAAGCCGTCCACCACCACACGGGGAATTTCACGATTGATAAGTCGTTCAATATCCCGCAGCAACTTGTGCTCGTCGACGCACACCAGCGACATGGCCTCGCCCTCGTTGCCGGCGCG
>JALNZZ010000157.1 GCA_023229065.1 Porticoccaceae bacterium | reverse complement strand
CAAGCGAGACCTTGCCGAAGGGCAAGGTGCGCGCATTTCATACGTATCAAGGCCTGTGTCCTTCGGGAACGGGCCTTTTTTCTTTTTCAGTGGAGCATTTCATGGAGTCTGTGGGCAGTGTGTGGATGTGGGCGGTGTTCGCAATCATCGTGGTGGGGATGCTGGCGATCGATCTTTTTGTTTTCAAGGGAGGCCACCAGCACCGGGTGTCGCTCAAAGAAGCCGCTGCTTGGTCAGCGGCGTGGGTGACAGTAGCGCTGCTGTTTAACGCCGGTCTGTGGTGGTATCTGGATGGCACCCTGGGGCGGGAGGTGGCCAACGAGCAGGGGTTGGCGTTCCTCACTGGCTACCTGGTGGAGAAGTCGCTAGCGGTGGACAACGTGTTCGTATGGATGTTGATTTTCGGCTATTTCGCCATCCCGCTGGAACTACAGCGACGAGTGCTGCTGTATGGGATAGTCGGCGCTATCGTTTTGCGCACCATCATGATCTTTGCTGGTAGCTGGCTGATCAGCGAATTTCACTGGATTTTGTATCTCTTCGGGGTGTTTTTGGTGGTGACCGGTATCCGCATGATCTGGGCGACTGAGGAGGCGCCGGACCTGGAGCAGAATCCCTTTGTGCGCTGGATACGCAATCACTATCCGATAACTGAGAAGCTGGAAGGCGAGCGCTTCTTTGTGATGCGCAATGGGGTGCGGATGGCTACGCCACTACTGTTGGCCTTGGTGCTGGTGGAGATCTCGGATGTGGTCTTTGCCGTCGATAGTATTCCGGCGATTTTTGCTATCACGACAGACCCATTTATCGTTCTGACCTCCAATCTGTTCGCTATCCTTGGTCTTCGGGCGATGTATTTTCTGCTGGCGGATATTGGCGATCGCTTCGAGCTTCTCAAGTATGGTCTGGCGGCGATTCTGGTATTTATCGGTGGCAAGATGTTGATTGTTGAATGGTACAAGATCCCGGTGCTGTTCTCCCTGGGGTTGGTCGCCAGCATCCTGGTAGTCACTATGGTGGTGAGCCTATGGTACACGGGGCGAAAGGAGAGAGCGGCTGAGAGGGGAGAGCACTGAATGGACGCAGGTGTGGGCTGGCAAATACTCGCCTGCAACATCTTGAAACTGCCGTTATAGCTGGCAAAAAAATACCCCATAGCTTGGATGGATGTCCAACCTGTGGGGTAATTTCACAACAGCGGAATTTTTTTACTCGCAGTGACGGATGGTAAGCGCGTTATTTGCGTTTCATGGCATTGAAGAACTCGTCATTGACTTTAAAGCCCTTGAGCTTGTCATTCAGAAACTCTGTAGCGGCCACATCTTCCATATCGTTGAGCAGCTTACGCAGGATCCACACCCGCTGTAGCTCGCCTTCACCCATCAGTAGCTCCTCTCGACGGGTGCCGGAGCGGCGGATATTGATAGCGGGGAACACTCTGCGCTCGGCGATCTTGCGGTCCAGGTGCAGCTCCAGGTTGCCGGTGCCCTTGAACTCCTCGTAGATGACTTCGTCCATCTTCGAGCCAGTGTCCACCAGAGCAGTGGCAATGATGGTGAGGCTGCCGCCTTCCTCGATGTTGCGAGCGGCACCGAAGAAACGCTTGGGCTTCTCCAGGGCATGGGCGTCGACACCACCGGTGAGCACCTTGCCGGAGGAGGGCTGTACCGTGTTGTAGGCGCGTGCCAGACGGGTGATGGAGTCAAGCAAGACGACTACATCTTTCTTGTGTTCCACGAGGCGTTTGGCTTTTTCAATCACCATTTCTGCTACTTGCACGTGGCGAGCCGGCGGTTCGTCGAACGTGGAGGCGACTACTTCGCCGCGCACGGTACGCTGCATCTCGGTTACTTCCTCAGGCCGCTCGTCGATGAGCAGCACGATGAGGGTCACCTCGGGGTTGTTGCGCACAATCGCCTGAGCAATGTGCTGCATCATGATGGTCTTGCCCGCTTTGGGCGGCGCCACGATCAGGCCGCGCTGGCCTTTGCCGATGGGGGAGATCAGATCGATGATGCGACCAGTAAGATCCTCGGTACTGCCGTTGCCCGCTTCGAGAAGCAGACGCTCGTTGGGAAACAGGGGTGTGAGGTTCTCGAAGAGGATCTTGTTGCGGGCGTTTTCCGGCTTGTCGAAGTTGATATGGTCGACCTTGAGCAAGGCGAAGTAGCGCTCACCTTCCTTGGGGGGGCGGATTTTGCCGGCGATGCTGTCGCCCGTGCGCAGGTTGAAGCGGCGGATCTGGCTTGGGGAGACGTAGATATCGTCGGGACCAGCCAGATAGGAGGCGTCTGCAGAGCGCAAAAAACCAAAACCGTCGGGAAGAATCTCCAGGACGCCGTCCCCGTAAATATCCTCGCCGCTTTTGGCATGGCGCTTGAGAATATTGAAGATGATGTCCTGCTTGCGGGAGCGGGCCTGGTTGTCGAGGCCGATGTCTTCGCCGATTTTGACCAGCTCGGCAATGGGTTTAGTTTTCAGATCAGTCAGATTCATAGGGGAATGGTTTTTGGTTCTGGTTGGTGATACGGGACGGAATGCCGGATTTGGCGTTACCACGGAAAGACGGTTGTAGAGGAACCCTGCGGCTCAAGACCCCGTGTTATTGTGGGCGACACCGGTTGTATAAAATGGAGAGCGAGGTGTGATTGGGCGCGGGGCGGAACCGATTGGTGGGCGGATTATAGCCCCTGGGACTCAAAGCGCAAGAAATTTTGGCAGGTTCGCGTCGGCAAACCTGCCCGGGGCATCACAAATTACTGTCGATAAACTCAGTCAGCTGGGACTTGGACAGTGCGCCCACCTTGGTGGCCTCAAGCTCACCGCCCTTGAACAGCATCAGGGTGGGGATACCACGCACGCTGAATTTGGCGGCAGTTTGCGGATTGGCGTCGACGTCGATCTTGCATATTTTGACCTTGCCTGCATATTCTTCGGACAGCTGATCCAGCAGCGGTGCGATCATTTTGCAGGGACCACACCAGGCGGCCCAGAAGTCGACCAGGACAGGAAGGTCGGAACCGAGTACGTCACTGTCAAAGCTGGAATCGGTTACGTGAACGATGCTGTCGCCCATGGGTTTCTCCGTAGCTAGTAATGTGAAACTGAGACATGAAGGGGTAAAATCACCCCCATCATACACCCGCCTGATTGAGGTCACAATGTCGCTGGAACCACAGCGGGGCAAAGAAGGGGCTATCGCTCCCCTCCAGCCAGCCGAAGAAATGGGCCCAGGTGCTCCCCTTGTTGCTGCCATTGATCTGGGATCCAACAGCTTTCACATGGTCATTGCCCGCATCGAACACGGCGAAGTGCGCCCGGTGGAGCGCCTAGGAGAGTTCGTGCAACTGGCTGCAGGCATGGTGGACGGTGTGTTACATCCCGATGCCATGGTGCGGGGGCTTGAGTGTCTGGCGCGGTTTCGCCAGGCGCTCGATGCGTTGGCTCCCGGCTCTATCCGGGTTGTGGGTACCAATTCGCTGCGGATAGCCTCTAATGGCCGCGAGTTTCGCTCCCTGGCGGAGGCGGTGATCGGGCAACCTATCGAAGTGATTCCCGGCCGTGAAGAGGCGCGGCTGGTCTACCTGGGAGTGGCTCACACTCTTGCTGATGATGAGGCCCGCCTGGTGGTGGATATCGGCGGAGGTAGCACCGAATTCATCATCGGCGAGCGCTTCGAGCCAAAGTTGATGGAAAGCTTGCACATGGGTTGTGTGTCCTATGCCGAGCGATTCTTCCCCGACGGTATCATTACCCGCAAGGCCTTTGACAATGCCTACCTCACTGCTTACAGCGAGGTATTGAAAATCCGTTCGGCTTTTCGTGGTCACGGTTGGGGCAATGTTGTGGGCTCTTCAGGCACACTGCGTTCTCAGGAAAACATCATCGCAGCTCAAGGTTGGGCCGAAGCGGGCATCAGTGCCGAGAATCTGGCTCGTTTACGCAAACTGCTGTTTCGATTCCCCGATGTAAAGGCCCTTGCCAGACTGCAGGGGTTGTCGGAGCGTCGGCGCAATGTGTTTGCCTCGGGGTTGGCTATTAGCTGTGCTTTTTTTGACGGGCTAGGCATCGACTTTATGCGCACCTCGACCGGTGCTCTCAGGGAGGGTGTGATCTACGATATGATCGGTCGGCACACCCATGAAGATGTCAGGGAGCGCTCGGTAGGGGCGATGATGCAGCGCTATAGTGTGGATGAGGCCAATGCGCGCCATGTGGAAGAGACAGCCCGCCATCTGTTTGCCAGTGCCAGCCAGGGGTGGGGACTCGGTGCAGACGATCTGGATCTGTTGGTGTGGGCGGCCCGGTTACACGATGTTGGGCTGGCCATTTCCCACAGCCAGTTTCACAAGCACGGCCAGTACCTGATGGAAAGCTCCGATTTGCCGGGCTTTTCCACCGCTGAGCAAATAGAGCTGGGGCTGCTGGTTCGCGGGCATCGCCAAAAGATTCCCCTCAGTGAATTCGACAGCAAAGGCAATGGACGCCGCCCTTGTCTGATTCGTCTCTGTCTGTTGCTGCGCCTGGCGGTGCTTTTCAAGTTTGTCGCTGCAGTAGAGGGTATTCCCCCTTACCAGCTGACGGCGCGAGACAGAGCCTTGAGTCTGCGCTTCCCCCCCGGCTGGCTGCAGAACCATCCCCTTACACGCCACGCTCTAAAGGAGGAAAAGAGCCAGTTTGACCGAGCGGGGTACTCGCTCACACTCTCCGGTCGGGGGTGATCAGGCAG
>JALNZZ010000192.1 GCA_023229065.1 Porticoccaceae bacterium | reverse complement strand
CTTCTTCTTCCGATACTTGGCGCAATTCATGACGAAAAATCCACACAACAGCCCCGCCATTGGTCAGCACCGCGATAGCCGCTTTCCAGCCGAAGTGGGAGAACATGTAGAGAGAGTCCCAGCCCCATGTTTGTGCCACCATCAGCACCGGTGGAGCGGCGAAGTTGGTCAATGTGCCACCGATCGAAATATTTACGAACAGGGTGCCTATCGTGGCATACATCAGCTTGCGCGACATACCTTTGCGGTAGTAGCGCTCGCGCAGCATCATTGCCGCCAGGGTCATCGCCGCCGGTTCGGTGATCAGTGAGCCGAGCAGCGGTACGGCGGTAAGAATCGTTAAGTACATGGCCACGGGTTCGGGCAGAGGTAGCGCTCGGGCGGACGTGCGCACCAGGGCCGAGGCGAACTGCATCACCGGTTTGCTTGCCGCCACCACCATGATGGCGAAAATGAACATCGGCTCAGTGTAATTGCGTGTATCGAGGTACTCGACGGCCTCGTCTATCCCCACGATAAAGCCCATGGATACGATTAGGATAATGGCCCAGAAGCCGAAGACTGTTTCCACCTCGCCGAGGAGGTGCCAGAGGCCTGCGTGATTTGGACGCGTGCTGGCGAGGTGTCCAAAAAAGCGGGTAGAAAAAGTATGTATGACAGCTAAAGCGAAGAATAAAGTGCCAATTATTTGAACTGTTGTTGGGGTCATGCGGGGGTACCGAAAGGAGAAAGGTTACGCTAAGCCAGGTGCGAAAGCTGCAGTTGGCAAGAGGGGTGTGTGTGCTGGCGTTGCTGCCACACAACAGCATCTGGGCCGACTTATGAGCCAGCTCAAGACGTCGGTCAGGTATGACTTTTGCGTAGGAAAGCTATGACAGAGATCACGGCGAAATGGGTAAAGGCGGTGTCGATAATGCATTGGTTTAGGGCTCATTGCTGCGCTGTGCGGCGGCCCGACCTGCACGAAAAACCTGTCGTCCTGCGAAGATGCAGGGTCGACACCCACGGTCGAGCTTACAAAAGTGGGGGATGATGGGCAAGGGCAGGGTCGTTTTCTCACCGCCATAGGCGCTGTTGTAACCCGTGCTTGAGGTGGGAGCGGTGCAAAATTGACGGGGTGAAGCGCGGCCCCTACAATGCGCCTCTTGCTCCAGGTGCCCTCCTGCTGTTTATGCCAAAAAATGGCCGGGGGGTTAAACGGGAAGACTGGTGAGTCGTCGGCAGATATGGGTTGCCGCTCGACAAGGCCTGCGCTGCCCCCGCAACGGTAAGCGATAATGATCGTGAGCCCGAAACCGGCCTGTGCAATAACTGCAACGATAAAGCGGAGGGCTTTGTCGGTGGTTGTCTGCCATCTCCTGGCCCGCGCCACTCTTCCCCCTCCTCGATCCTTGCCCCGTATGATGATTGAGGACGGCCATGAAGCCCCAACTCCTGAAAACTGCTCTTGTTTTGAGTCTGTGCACCGCTGTGTCCCCGCTGTTGCTGGCCGCCGAGATCGAGGAGGAGGTAGTGATCACGGCTACCCGTTCTCCCTATAGCCTCGACAAGGTACCGCTGCGGGTGCGAGTGATCAGCGCTGAAGATATCGAGCTGAGTGCTGCCCGCGGTGTCGAGGAGTTGCTGCGTAGCGAGGGTTCGTTGCAGGTGCGCGACAGTATCGGCAATGGTCGCAACGTCACCTTGTCTCTGCGCGGCTTGGCGGTGGGACAGAACGCCCTGATTCTTCTGGATGGGCGCCGCCTCAACAATTCTGATTTGTCAGAGCCGGATTTGACTGCCATTGCGCTGCAGGATGTCGAGCGTATCGAAGTGCTGGAGGGCGGCGCCGGGGTGCTGTACGGCGATCAAGCCGTGGGTGGAGTCATCAATGTCATTACCCGTCGAGGTACGGAGCAGAGCGGCTTTGTGGCCGCTGGGGCAGGCAGCTATTCGGCCCGCAACTTTCAGGCTGGCTACGGTGGCAGTGCTCTCGACCAGCGTCTCGATTATCACTTCAGTGGTCAGCGCGATAAATCCGAAGGCTACCGCGATGAAACCGACATCGATTACACCAGGGCTCGGGCTGAAGTGGGCTGGCGTTACACCACTGGGCGAGTGTTTGCCGAGGTGCAGCGAACCGACAATAACTACCTGCTGCCCGGAGCCCTGCTCGACTTCGAGCTGGAGAGTGACCGCCGCCAGGCCGGCAGCAGCTTCAACGACTACCGCATTGACGCCACCCTGTATCGCACTGGTATCGACCATCAGTTCGGCGAAGTTGCGCGGCTGTTGGCCAGTTATGCTCATCGCGACGAGGATGTGCGCATCGACGGCCGCTCCCTGGCCTATGGCGACAGCCTTACCGGGCAATCGCGCCGCGTGGACATTATCGATCCCCGGTTGGTGTTCAATCTGAGCGACTGGCGTATCACGCTGGGCAGTGATCTGGAGCGCTACGATTATCAGCTATCGGTAGCATCCAGCTTTGGTCTCAGCGAAAGCGAGCACGACCACGAGCGGCGCAGTGAATATGCCCAGGTTATTTACTCCCCTATTGAGACCCTGCAACTGTCTGCCGGTATTCGCCACGCGCAGGTGGACGTGGAAGTGGATGGCGGCTGGTTCCGGGCCGATTACGATGACAGTGTTACCGTCCGCCAGGTAGGGGCATCCTGGCGGCTGGCGGACAACCTGCGGCTGTTCGTCAATCGCGACGAGACTTTCCGCTTTGCACTCGCCGAAGAAAACGTCGACTTCATGGGAGCTGTAGTGGCCTTGAAACCTCAGGAAGGCGTGGCCTGGGAGCTCGGCGGCGAATGGCAGCTAGATAATCTCGATCTCGGCCTGGTGCTATTTGATCACGCCATCGAACACGAAATCGGCTACGACACCGCACTGTGGGCTAACGTCAACTTTGACGACACTCGCCGTCGCGGCGTTACGCTCGATGCCAGCTGGCAGGCCTTGGACAAGTTGAATATACGCGCCAGCCTCACTCACATGAACGCTGAGTTCGACGCTGGTTCATTGGACGGAAATCGAGTGCCGGGGGTATCGGAAAAGCTCGCCAAGCTGATCCTGGCTTACTCCCTCGGTGATCATGTGCGACTCTACGCGGAAGGCGTTTACACAGGCTCGGTAGCGGTGGATATGACCAGCAGTGCCGCTGAGTTGGGAGGGTACACGGTGTATAACCTGGCCGCCTCATGGGAGTGGCGACAGTGGTTGTTGCGGGCGCGGCTCAATAATGTGTTCGGCAAGGAATACACTGAGCTGGTGACCTTCTTCGGTACCCCGGCGTACTATCCTTCACCAAAAGAGAATGCCAACTTGAGCGTCGAGTACCGATTCTGATCGTACACGTGCAAGTGGCCTTGAGAGATGCAGCAAAGGAGAAGTGACCATGACCGACAGTAATATCGATAGCGATGCCCACAAGCGCAAAATGCAGAAGCTCAAGGAAAAAGTTGACGCTCGTATTGCCGCCGCCGATACCGAGCGCGGGGTAATGATCCTGCTCACCGGCAATGGCAAGGGCAAGAG
>JALNZZ010000003.1 GCA_023229065.1 Porticoccaceae bacterium | reverse complement strand
GGCCGATATTGAGGCTCCAAAAGGCTATGGCCAACAGTTTTTCGTCCCAGGTTGCGGGGTCGGTAAGGCCGCGCAGGCAGTAGAGCAGCAGCCCCAGCCCCAACATACCGTACACGCCGAACAGCGCCGAGTGGCCGTGAGCTGCCGTGGTGTTGAGCCCCTGCATGTAGTACAGAGCCAGCGGTGGATTGATCAAGAAACCGAGCAGGCCTGCACCGATCAGGTTCCACACCAACACGGCGACAAAAAAGCGGAACGGCCAGCGGTAGACATGCTCCCAGGCTTGCTTGCCCTCCAGTTGTGAACGGTTGTAAGCCTCAAAGCCCACAACGACCAAAGGCACCACCTCCAGCGCTGAAAAAACACTGCCCAAAGCCAGTACACCGACCGGCGTACCACTCCAGTAGAGGTGGTGGAAGGTACCCAGTACGCCGCCACCCAAAAAGATAATGGTTGCCAGCAGCACCGAGGTAGTGGCGACGGATACGCGCACCAGTCCCATGCGCACCAGCAATACCGAGATGATCGCCGTGGCAAACACCTCGAAGACTCCCTCTACCCACAGGTGGACTACCCACCAGCGCCAGTACTCCATGATCGATATGTGGGTGTTTTCGCCCCACATCAAACCTGCGCCAAACAGCAGCCCGATAGCTGCAGTGCTGATAGCAACCAGCATTACCAGCGAGGTCCCCCCTTTTTCGCGCAACATGGGCCCCAGGGCGCGCAGTATCAGCAACACCCAAAGCAGCAGTCCAATAAATAGATAGATCTGCCAAAAACGTCCTATATCCGTATATTCATAGCCCTGGTGACCAAACCAGAAATTGGTGGTGAGGTTATCGATATGGCCATTTACCGCCGCCCACTGGCCGGCAAAAGAGCCGACCACAATGACCACCAGGCTGACAAACAAAAAGTTGACGCCAAACCGCTGAAAACGTGGCTCATGGTGAGAGAGCAGCGGTGCGACATAAAGCCCGGCAGCGAGCCAGGCAACTGCAATCCATAATACCGATAGCTGGGTGTGCCAGGTGCGGGTCACCGCATAGGGAAAGGTGTCTGTGCCGGGCAGGCCATACAACCCCTGGCCTTCCACCTGATAGTGGGCGGTCACGATGCCAAGCAGTACCTGTACACTGAACATGGCCACCACGAGCCAGACGTATTTTGTTACCGCCTTCATCGATGGCGTCAACGTCACCTGATCCATAAAGTCGAAGGTGGCATAGCCTCCCTCTGGCTCACTGTCGGCACGCCAAATGTCGTACTCCCGCGCGTAGTAAGCGACCAGGGCGCCGATACCTGCCAGCAGCACAAAGATTGAAATAAACGTCCACATAAAGACGGAGGCAGTGGGGGTATTGCCCACTAGCGGTTCATGGGGCCAGTTACTGGTGTAGGTGATGGTGTCGTCTGGCCGGTTGGTGGTAGCAGCCCACGCCGTCCAGAAATAGAAGGCGTTGAGAGCATGCACCGACTCATCATCGAGGCGGGTATCGATAGGAAAAGCATACTGCTCACGCAAGTGCAGAGCGCCCTCAGTGAGTCCCTGATAGAGGTCCCGGTAGTGCTCACCAACCTGACCCATGGCTTGCGCCCGCTCATCGCTGACCTCGATAACCCCGGTGTCAGGGTTATAGGTATTGCGGCGCATTTCGAGGCGTAGGACGGCTTGCATATAGGCTTGGCCGCGCTCATCAAGAGAGGCAAATGGCACCCCTCTCTCCCGCTGGGAAATGCCTTCCAGCAGGGCCAGCGCCTCGCGGTGCAGCCAGTCGGCGCTCCAGTCCGGTGCCAGATAACCCCCATGCCCCCAGATTGACCCCTGCTGCATACCGCCCATCGCTTGCCAGACATTCTGACCGCGCTGAATATCGGCGCGGGTATACAGAGTGGCGCCACTGCTGCTTTGCACCGCCTCTGGTATCGGTGGTGCGGCATGGTAGATTTCGCGTCCGTAGTACAACAGGACGGAGAACATTACAAACATGGTCACCGCAAAAATGATCCACAAGCGGCGGATAGTGAATGTCTGGCTATAGCTCTGCATGGTTATTTCCCTTCCTACGACGACTTACGAATACGAGCACACACCCACGGGCTATTAGTTACCCTTTCTGCCGTTGCTGTTGACAATGGCAACTTTCTTTTCAAATGAGTATAAAGACAATACTTAAAGGCACAAGCACTAAGGGCAATAGGCGTGAGCAGTGCAGTTCCTGCAAAGCCCTAAAGGTGTGCCTCGATCTTGAAAGGCTTTATTGTCTCGCAAACCGCTCTCGTTAATGAGGTAGTCTTATCGTGGCTTTAGGGATACAGTAAGCGCCATGCTTGACTTGATTCGCACCCGCTTCAGCCAATGGCCGCCCGTGCCTCGTCAACCTTTGGTGGGCTGGAGTGGCCGTGAGGCAGCCATCCTGGTGCCGATGACTCGAGCCTCAGACCCTTCTCTGGTTTTTATTAAACGAGCGGAACACCTCACCCGCCACAGTGGTCAGGTAGCTTTTCCCGGCGGCATGTGGGAACCAGAAGATCTAAGCCTGCTGCACACGGCTTTGAGAGAAAGCGAGGAAGAGATCGCCCTGCCGCCAAAGCAGGTAGAGGTCATCGCTTCATTACCGGTGCGCGCCACCCGTTTTGATGTTCGCGTTTCGCCCTATGTGGGAATTATCCCCGAAGGGTTGCACTTCGTCCCGGACCCCAGTGAACTGGAATCTGTCTTCCAGGTACCTCTGTCTTTCCTTGCCGAGCCTGGCAATCTGACCACGGCAGAGTTCAATTTACCCGAAGGACGCTATCGGGCGCCCTGCTACAAAGTAGGCAACTACTATATCTGGGGCTTCACCCTGCAGGTGGTGGCAGACATACTGGACAACCTGCTAGAGCTTCGCCTGCCTCTCCACTATCAGGTTTTGGATTGAGACATGCTTGAACTGAGGCAGAGGCTCAAGAACACGACACTCCACGCCCCGTGACCACCCGCCGGTGACTTGTCCCGGTGGATATCCTCACGATTTCAGTACAGGACCTTCATGGCAGAATCAGCTACCACCCTCCGCTCTCCTTGCATAGCCATCTGCCGACTCGATGAGCAGGATGTCTGCACCGGCTGTTATCGCACCCTGGATGAAATCCGCCGCTGGCGGTGCATGACTGACAGTGAACGCAGTCTGGTGCTAACGACACTCAAAAGTCGAAACGTCAACAGACCTTAGTCCTTAAACGTCAGCGGGCCGAGCCCCTGAAGGTCAACAGGATCTAGCCCCAAAATTCTTGTCATCTATCAGCAGGCTGTCATCTCGACCAACGGGAGAGATCTTCACCACCGAGGCATAAGATCTCTCCCGTTGGTCGAGATGACATAAAAAGGCTACCAGTGTCTAGCCACCTTGCTCGGAGCGGGTACGCTGCCGCGGCAAGCAGCGCGCCTGAACAGAGGCGATCATTTTGTCGCTGAGGGACAGGGTTTCAAAGCGATACTCCGAAAACTGCAGGCACACATTGCCTTCCGGTATATGTTCCAGTCTTTCCAGCAGCAGCCCGTTGAGGGTTTTGGGGCCATCGGTGGGCAGCTGCCAGCGGATCATTTTATTGATATCGCGGATGTTCATACTTGCGTCGATGGTATAGCTGCGATCCGGGTTGGCAATGATGTCCTGCTCGCCTTTTGCGTAATTAGTGGTGAACTTGCCAACAATTTCCTCAAGAATATCCTCCAGGGTCACCAAGCCCAGAAGCGCCCCGTATTCATCGACGACCAAGGCGATGCGCTGTTCATTTTTCTGAAAGTTGACCAACTGCACTTGAAGCGGGGTGCTCTCCGGAATGAAGTAGGGATCGCGGGCGAAGCGCTTGAGCGCCTCCTTTGACAGTGAGTCCTCGCCCCGGCGCAGCAAACGGTTGGTTTTACGCAGATGCAAAAAACCGAGCGTGTTGCTGATATCCCCTTCATAGACAGGCAGCCAGGTATATTCCGCAGATACAATCTGATCCACCAAGGCTTCGATACTATCTTCCAGATTGAGGCCTTTGATATCGCTGCGCGGCACCATGATGTCGTTCACCGTCACCTTTTCCAGGTCGAGAACATTGATCAGCATGCCCTGGTGACCCACGTTGTCGGACACATCTCCCGCAGCAGATGATTCACCACCGCTGGAGACGCCGTTGCGTGCACTGTCGGACCCGGAACCCAGGCGCCCAAGCAAAAAGCCAGAAACCAGGTTGCTCAACCACACCACAGGGTGCAGCAGCTTCAGCAGGGGCTTGATGATATAGCCGGCATGGATAGCGATACGTATCGGGTGGCGGGCAGCAACAGCCCTTGGCACCAGATCAATAAAAATAACCGCGACGATAGTCAATAGAATCCCAGCGACAATAATCGAGCCTTCACCGAAGATCCGTACAGCGATGAGTGCTGCAACCATGGCAACAAAAGTATTGATAAGCCTGTTGCCGACCAGAAAGCTGACTGTCAGCCGCTCCGGCCTTTTCAGCAGCCGGTATACACGGCGGGCACTGCGCTGCTGTTTGGCCAAGTGCTTGAGACGGTAGCGGTTGATGGACATCGTGCTGGTTTCCGCTCCCGCAAAAAAGGCGGAAAGCACCAACAGCAGGACGAATAGCAACCAGAGAAGTATCTCGTTCAACTAGGGGAAAAGCCTGTATCGCCACGGGAGCGTTTATGGTGAAGAAGTTTGCTGTTATTGGCAACTCTCTTGCCGTGCCCGAGTCACCCCATGCACAGGATTAGGCAAGCCACGACTTGCCAGCTCCAACCCGGCCTGCCGGGGCGTCATTCACTGCCACGCAGGCATTCTCTCCGCAGCGCCAGAGCGCTGTTAAGTGGCTGAAGCTGTTGCTATCCTTGTGTGCTCATTTCCAACGAGCACACCATGACAGCCCCGTCCCTGTCCCAGCGCACCCTCAACCGCATCGAAGCTCTCGGCAACCGCCTGCCCCACCCCACTCTGCTGTTCGTGTGGCTGTGCGGCATCGTGCTGGCGCTATCCGCCATTGCAGCCCTGCTAGGCCTAGAGGCTCGTCACCCTACCAGCGGTGAGGAGATCCACGCTGTTAATCTGATCAGCGCTGAGGGGTTGCAATTAATCCTTGAGCGCACCGTCACCAACTTCACTCATTTCGCGCCGCTAGGCACGGTGCTGGTAGCCATGCTCGGCATTGGCGTGGCCGAACACAGCGGCTTGATCGGCACCCTGCTGCGCAGCACTGTACTCAAGGCGCCAGAAAAACTGCTCACATTTCTGGTGGTCCTCACCGGGGTCCTGTCCAGCATCGCCCAGGACAGTGGCTATGTGGTGCTCATCCCCCTGGCCGCCATAATTTTCCAGAGCGTCGGCCGCAGCCCCATCGCCGGTATCGCTGCAGCCTTTGCCGGTGTATCCGGCGGGTTCAGCGCCAATCTCCTGATTACTCCCCTCGACGCCATTCTCGCCGGGCTATCCACTGAGGCTGCGGCCCTGGTGGACGTCGGTTATATAGTGAGCCCCGCCGCTAACTATTACTTTATGGCAGTCTCTACACTCTTGGTCGCTCTGGTGGGCACCCTGGTGACAGAAAAGATCATCATGCCCCGCTTTGCCGCCGACGCTGGAGAGCGGGAGCAGCCTGCACCGCTGTCCCTCGCTGAACGGCGCGGCCTCAAGGCAGTAGCGGTATTCACTCTGGTGTTCGTCGCCCTGCTATTGGCGGGACTGGTGCCGGAGCACGGCGTTCTGCGCGGCGCGCCCGACGCTGCTGGTGTCAGCCATATTCTCAGTTCACCTTTCATCAATGGCATCGTCACCATCATTGCTGTCTACTCCGCTATTGCCGGCTGGCTGTTTGGCAGACTGAGCGGTCGCTTTGCCAGCGGCTCAGAGGTCGTGATGGCCATGGAGTCAAGCATGGCCGCCATGGCCAGCTACCTGGTACTGATGTTTTTTGCCGCTCAGTTCGTCAATTATTTCGCCTGGAGCCAGCTTGGTATCATCAGTGCCATCAAGGGCGCCGCCGTGTTAGAGGCCTTGAACCCCAGCACTGCGCTGTTGCTGGTGTGCTTTGTTGTCTTTACAGCTCTGATCAATCTGCTGATCGGCAGTGCTTCCGCCAAGTGGGCCCTGCTCGCGCCTGTGTTTGTACCCATGCTGATGCTGGCGGGCATTACACCGGAGGCAACCCAAGTGGCTTACCGTGTGGGTGACAGCACCACCAATATTCTCACCCCTCTGATGCCCTATTTTGGCGTGGTACTGGCTTTCGCCCAAAAGTACAACCGCAACATCGGCATCGGTACCATCATCGCTACCATGCTGCCTTACAGCGTGGCGCTACTGATATGCTGGTCGGTCCTGCTGACAGGCTGGATACTGCTGGAGCTGCCGCTGGGGCCGGGAGCGGCTATTTTCATGCCTTAGCCCGCGGCCATCCCTACACCGCTGTCACCTCGACCAAGATGACAAGCGATCTCTTGCGCTCACGGGCATTGCCAGGCCCGTGTTATACTGGCGTGTCCGCGACACCCACTCCTGCAACACTCTACGGCACTTCTCATGTCCGCTCCTCAAGCCAACCTCCCCACCCCCCTTTTCGGCTATCGCAAATACTGGGCCGAGTGCTTTGGCGTAGCACCTTTTTTACCCACCAGCCGGGAGGAAATGGACCGCCTTGGCTGGGATAGCTGCGACGTGATCATCGTCACTGGCGATGCCTACGTGGATCACCCCAGTTTTGGCATGGCGGTGATCGGCCGTGTGCTGGAAGCCCAGGGGTTTCGAGTCGGCATCATCTCCCAGCCGGACTGGACTACCAAAACGGACTTTCAGCGCCTTGGCAAGCCCAACCTGTTCTGGGGCGTGGCGGCAGGCAATATGGATTCAATGATCAACCGCTACACCGCCGATCACAAGGTTCGCAAGGACGATGCCTACACCCCCGGCAATATCGGCGGCAAGCGCCCCGACCGGGCAGTGACTGTGTACGCTCAGCGCTGCCGCGAAGCCTTCAAGGGAGTCCCGGTGATCATCGGCAGCATCGAAGCCAGCCTGCGCCGCATCGCGCACTACGATTACTGGAGCAATACTGTTAAACGCTCGGTGCTGCTCGATTCAAAGGCCGACATGCTGTTGTTTGGCAACGCCGAGCGCGCCATCGTCGAGCTGACCCACCGCCTCGCCGCTGGCGAGCGCATCGACACCATTCAGGATATTCGCGGCACTGCCTTCGTGCGAAAATCTCTGCCGCCGGGGTGGCTGGAGATCGATTCTACCGAAGTCGATCAACCCGGTGTCGTCGATCCTATCCCCAATCCTTACCAGGACACCAGCGAGCTGCGCGACGGACAGGGTAACAAGGGCCCTTGCGCCACCGGCGATACCGCCCAGAAAGTCCCCGAGATTGAGGAGCGAGCCGTTCAGATCATGGACTTGCGCCAAGTGGATCGGGCGCAGAAGCGCGCCTTCAAGAGCAAAAGCTATATTCGCCTGCCCGCCTGGGAGCAAGTGCGGAACGACCCCGTGCTCTACGCCCACGCCTCTCGCATCCTGCATTTGGAAACCAACCCCGGCAATGCCAAACCGCTGGTACAGCGCCACGGCAACCGTGAGGTGTGGCTCAATCCGCCGCCCATCCCGCTCACCACCGAAGAAATGGACTGGGTATTCGAGCAACCCTATGCGCGGGGGCCCCATCCCAGCTATGGCGACGCCAAGATCCCTGCGTGGGAAATGATTCGCTTTTCGGTGAATATCATGCGCGGCTGTTTTGGCGGCTGCACCTTCTGCTCCATTACTGAGCACGAGGGACGGATCATCCAAAGTCGCTCGGAAGACTCGATCATCCGCGAGGTGGAAGCCATCCGCGACAAGACCAAAGGCTTTACCGGGGTGATTTCCGACCTCGGCGGCCCCACTGCCAACATGTGGCGGTTGAGCTGCAAAAGCAAGGCCATTGAGGAGAACTGTAAACGGCTGTCCTGTGTGCATCCCGGTATCTGCGTCAATCTGGACACCGACCAGACACCGCTGATTCACCTCTATCGCCGCGCCCGCAACCTGCCCGGCGTGAAAAAAGTACTGATTGCTTCCGGCCTGCGTTATGACCTCGCAGTGGAAACGCCAGAGTATGTGAAGGAGCTGGTCACCCACCATGTGGGTGGCTATCTGAAGATCGCACCGGAGCACACCGAGGAGGGCCCACTAGCAAAAATGATGAAGCCCGGTATGGGCACCTATGACCGCTTCAAGGTGTTATTCGACAAATACTCCAAGGAAGCAGGCAAAGAGCAATATCTCATCCCCTACTTTATCGCCGGGCATCCAGGCACCAGCGATGAGGATATGATGAATCTGGCACTCTGGCTCAAGCGCAATGGCTTTCGCGCCGATCAAGTGCAGGCTTTCTACCCTTCCCCCATGGCCATGGCGACAGCCATGTACCATAGCGGCAGCAACCCTTTACAGCGAATTTCCCGCCAGCGCGGCGAGCAGGTTCAAACCGCGAAAGGCCACATCGCCCGGCGCCTGCACAAAGCCTTTTTGCGCTACCACGACCCGGATAACTGGCCGTTGCTGAGGGAAGCTCTGAAAAAAATGGGGCGCGCAGACTTGATCGGCAGTGGCCGGCATCAATTGATTCCCCGCACTCAACCTCAGGGCTGGCAACCGAAAACTCCGTCGCGCAACCGCGCTGGTGCTGCAGCCCGGGCTCGGCCCGGCAAGATCCTCACCCAGCACACAGGACTGCCGCCCCGCGACAAAGGTGATGGTCGCCGCAAGAAAAGCGGGAGTCCAAGACGCGGCAAGTGAGGCGAGACGCTTACGGTTTACAGCCTCTCGCCCCGTCTAACAAGACTCCCCGCCTGCGGTTTATTTCTTGTTCAGAAAGCCCTGAAAGATGGCTTGCGCTTCTTCACTGTCCCGCAACTGCACGAACTGGCGAGCCTCGGCATCAATTACCTGATGTAAAGAGACATTGTGGGCACGCAAGAGGCGCTTGGTGGCGCGCACCGCTTCCACAGGCTTGGCGGCAATTTTTTCCGCCTGAGCGGTAGCGTATTCCCAGTAATCTGCTTCATCGACAATAGCGTTGATCAACCCCAGCTCCAATGCTTTCTCTGGGGTAATCCGCTCACCTAACAGCAACAATTCGGCAGCTCGCACATGGCCGAGGAAACGGGGCAACAAATAGGTGGAGGCCGCTTCTGGAGAGACACCGAGATTGACGAAAGGCATACTGAAAATGGAGCTGGCGGTAGCGTACACCAGGTCGCAGTGCAGCAGGAAAGTGGTGCCTACCCCGGGTGCAGGACCGGCTACTGCCGCAATCAGCGGCTTGTCAAAATTCGCCAGCTCGTGAAGGAAGGCCAGTACTGCCGTGCCCTCACTCAGCACAGGCTGGGTGACAAAATCCTGGATATCGTTGCCGGCACAGAAACAACCCCGGCCCCCTTTGAACAACAAGACGCGCACCTCATCGTTGAGGCGAGCATCGCCAAAGATTTTCACCAGAGACTCATACATCTCGGTGGTGAGGGCATTTTTGGCCTGCGGCCGATTGAGCTCCACATGGAGCACATGCCCCTCAAGACGGGAAATGACCAGATCGCTCATGCATTGGACTCTTGCTGGAAAATGAGACCTGGCAGAATACCCATTGCCCCGGTGAATTTCCAGCTGTAAGCAACCTGCGAGTACTGCCGTTGGCATCAAAATGTCAGGGCCGGGGACACTCTGCTGCGATTTTTTAGAAACCTTTCCCTTCCCATTGAGTTTATTGGTAATATTTTGTGAGATTTGCCGTAAACCCCTTGCACAGAGGGATGCCAGAGTCTATCTTTGCCTGCATACCGCCACGTCTTTGCGGTCCCGCACTCTCGTCTCCAGCCCAAGACAAGAAGAATGATGACCAAACGACTTCTCATCAGCTTGCTACTGACCACCTCGGTGACCACCGCGAGCGGTGTGCTGGCAGCGCCCGACACCCATACCGTGAGCCGGGGTGAAACCCTGTATGGCATTGCTTCCCGCCATCAGATCAGCGTCGAAGATATCCTCAGACACAACAGCCTGCGCTCGGCCACTATCCACCCCGGCCAGGTACTGAGTATTCCCGGCGCCAAGTCGGCCAGCAACAATACCGGCAGCCCCAACATCTACGTGGTGCGGCGCGGCGACTCACTGTCGTCCATCGCCGCTCGCCACGGCACCAGCGTCGAATCACTGCGCCAGACCAACCAGCTGAAAAGCCATATGCTGCACCCTGGCCAGGAGCTCCGTGTACCAGGCAAATCGGCGCTGCGAACCCAGCAGGCCGTCAGCAGCCGACCAGCCGCCACACACACGATTCGCCGCGGCGATACTCTCTCGGCGGTCGCCGCTCGCAATGGAGTAACAGTAGCGGCTCTGGCTCGCCACAATGGGTTGTCCACCCGCGCCACGCTTCAGATTGGCCAGGTGCTGCGCATTCCGTCCCGCAGCGGTGTTCCCAGTTACCGAGGTACCGCCCTCGCCAGCTCCAGTGCTCTCAGCCTGCACTCCAATAGCGTTATCATTGTCGATGCCCAGAGCGGCAAGACCCTCTACGAAAAAAATGCTGACGCGGTAAAACCCATTGCCTCCATCACCAAACTGATGACCGCCATGGTCGCCCTTGATGCCAAACTGCCACTGACGGAAGAGCTGACGGTTGATCGCAACGACATCGACACCCTCAAGAAGACCTCTTCCCGCCTGCCTCTGGGCACCCGCCTCACCCGACAAGAGATGCTGCGCCTGGCCTTGATGTCATCAGAAAACCGTGCCGCCTCAGCCCTTGGTCGCCATTACCCCGGTGGCAGCAGCGCCTTTATCAAAGCCATGAACCGCAAGGCTGAGGAGCTGGGCATGACCAACACTCACTTTGCCGACACCACCGGCCTCGACCCTCGCAACGTGTCTACCGCTGCTGACCTGGTCAAGCTGGTGGCAGCTTCGAGCGCTTACCCCTTGATCCGCGAATACTCCACTACAGACGGTCGCGAAATTACCGCCCGCCCCTCCAACCACCGTCTGCAATATATCAACAGCAACCCGCTGGTACGCCAGGGCGCCTGGAAGATAGACGTCAGCAAGACCGGCTTCATCAACGAAGCAGGACGCTGCCTGGTGATGAAAGCCCCGGTAGCCGACCGACCGGCCTATATGGTGTTTTTGCAATCCTCGAGCCGTCACGCTCCCATGGCCGATGCCAATAGCTTTCGCAAGTGGATCGAATCGGGCGCTTCCGGCATCAATGTGGCTTCACTGTAAAAACCCCAGCTCAGTTCTTGCCCCCATCTTCATTCCCCCAAGAGAACGTCATACAACCCAGGTTGTATGACGTTCTCTGACGCAGCCAACACCTGCCCTTAGGTCGACACAAAGTACCGTCGACCTAAGGGCCGTCGACGTAAAACTCGCGCGCCCGAGATACCCGGCTCTTGCTCTACACTTTTTCTGTTGAGCACTCTCCTGAGTCGACTTCGCTACACTCAGTGCGCGGGTCCATCTCGAACAGTGCCGGAGAGGTATCCGTCAGCGGTCGGAATGGCTCCGTTTCGTCGACAACAGGTTTGACGTGGGTGCGGCGACGAATGGAAATACCCAGCGTCAGTCCCACCAGGCACAAGGCTGCAAAAGCGAACAGTCCGCGCGGCCCCAAAGTCGCCATAAATAGTGAAGCCAAGGGGGCACCAATAGCGGAACTCACCGCAAACACCAACAAGATGCCGCTACCCACCATCACAAATTCATCGCCCTCGGCATGGTCAGTGGCATGGGCCAGACACAAGGCATAGAGTGTCATTACCCCTCCACCCCACAACAGCGCCGCCACCAACAACGGTATGCCTTGCAGCGGCAAGGCAAATACCAGCAATGACACAATAGCCCCACCCAGAGCCGTGTAAAAAACTACCAACCGGCGGTCATAATGGTCGGACAAGCGACCCAGAGGTAGCTGAAATAGTGCGCCACCCAATACCACCACACTGAGGAATAAGGTTAGCTGAGCTGTATCCAGCCCTAACCCGCGGGCAAGTACCGGCCCCATAGCCCAGAAAGCCCCTGTTACCAAGCCGCTGGCCACGGCCCCGCCCATACCGACATGAGACATTGTCCAGAGACGACGAAGATCAATACGCACCGCCTGAATCGGTGCCGGCGCCAGACTCAAGGTAAGACACACTGGCACGATAGCAAGAGACAAAAGGATCGCCGCCAAGCCAAATAGCACCGGGCCCGAAGGGTCTGCAAAATTAAGCAGCTGCTGGCCAATCATGATCATCGAAAAATTAATGATCGTATAAATCGACAGAATAGTACCCCTCGTCTCACGGGTGGACCGCTCGTTGAGCCAGCTCTCTATCACCATATAGAGCCCCGAGATACAGGCTCCCACCATAAAGCGGAGCAACAGCCAGGCCGGGAAATTGGGAAACGCATGAAACAGCAGGACCACAGCAGAAAAAACCGAACACAGAACCGCGAAGGTACGAATATGCCCCACGCGTTGAACGATACGAGGCGTCAACAGGCAGCCCACAACAAAGCCAATGAAGTAAGCTGAACCGGTAAGGCCGATCTCAGTAGAACTGAAGTTGGCTGTTTCAGCACGGATCGGCAACAAAGTCAGTATCAGTCCATGCCCCAACAACAGTAAGGCGTCGGACATCAGCAGAGCAGCTATAGGTAATAACAGACGCTTCATAGATAGTAATTTACTTGTCTAGCGCCTGAGGCGTTGTGTCTGGCGCCAACCTGGAAGAGGTGATGTTTCAGGCCCGGCGATGTTGCCGGGCCTCCAAAAGAGCTTACCGTACTGCAGCATTCAAGCGAGCCCGCTGCCGTTGTAAGCAATGTCTCAATGTCTGACTTTAAGATCTCAGACCAGTTCATAGCACGGCTGGTAAACCCCTTCCCCTTGACCAAATTTCATCCGTTTTTCCCGTACCAGAATACGCAGCAAATCATCAATAGCGGACATCAAGCGGGGGTCGCCATGCAGTTTGTAGGGGCCATGCTCCGCCACCTGGCGGATACCAAACGCCTTCACGTTGCCTGCGACAATACCCGAGAAGGCAGCACGCAACTGCGCCGCAAGCTCATGGCGGGGCAGTGATGGATCCAGATTTAGAGCCGCCATATTGCTGTGAGTCGGTACAAAGGGGTGCTGCAGCATCTCGTCGATATGCAGCTTCCAGTTGAAATAATAGGCATCCTGACTCTCTCGGCGCGTCGCATGTATCATGTCCACAGCAGCACGCAACCTCCGCCCGATAACGTCTGGAGCACCGATCACAATTTGGTAATGACTGCTAACATCATCTCCCAAACAAAGCCGCAAAAAGCGGTCGAGCGCGGTGAAGTAGGTTCGAGAGGACTCTGGTCCGGCAAATATCACAGGAATGGCCCGCTGGTTATCTGGGTGAACCAAGATACTGAGCAGATAAAAGACCTCTTCTACGGTGCCCACACCGCCAGGAAAGATGACGACGCCATGAGCCAAACGCACAAAGGCCTCCAGCCGTTTCTCAATATCCGGCATGATGACCAGCTTATTGACGATGGCATTCGGCGACTCTGAGGTGATGATGCCCGGCTCACTGATACCGATATAGCGACCATCGCGGATCTGCTGCTTGGCATGGCCCACTGCCGCTCCTTTCATTGGCCCCTTCATGGCCCCGATTCCACAACCAGTGACAATATCCAGACCGCGCAGACCCAGTTCATAGCCCACACTCTTGGCATAGTCGTACTCCTCCCGAGGAATCGCGTGTCCCCCCCAACACACGACGGTATTTGGGGGAACATCGGGACGCACTACCCCAGCGTTGCGCAGAATGCGAAACACATTGTCGGTAAGAGCCTCAGAAGTACGGGGTACGCGCCGCCCACCTCCGAGAATCTTGTAATCGGTGTAAACGATATCTCTCAACGCGGCAAACAAATGATCCTGAATACCCCGAATCATCACGCCATCGACAAAGGACTGGCGCGGTGCGTTGTACACCTCCAGCTTCAATCCTCGCGGCTGCGGTACCAGCTCGATATGAAAATCCTCGTAATCGGCAAAAATCTGCTCGGCATCATCCTTATCACTGTCGGTATTGAGAATCGCCAGGGCACAGTCGCGAAACAGCTTGTACAAGTCCGGGCGGGTGGATGTCAGGGCAGTAATTTCTGCCTGGGAGAGCAAATTCAGGGAGTGCAGTGGATGCAGTGTGGCATGAGCGATTTTGTGCATTGAACAACCTTGGTGACAGTGTAAAGTGAGAGCGCAGTACAGTGAAGAATCGTTGCCGTGCTTCTGCCTTGGCAACGAAGTCACAAGAGTACCAGATATGCTATGACAGCTTGCAGCCTACTATTGGAAGCAGCCCACAAAGACCACGCCTGCTGGAGCTACGCGGACCACACACTGGCTCGCTCCCTGTCGAGCGAGTTGCACATTGGTTTGCCCTGGCTACGGACAACAGCCATAATCCTCCGCGGATAGGGCGGCAGTACGGACAATGACAAGACCGACACAGGTAGCAGCCAGTTTTTTGCGACGGCACACCCCGCGCCATACGCAATCTTCCGTTCTCCTTTTTGCAGCAGCCCTGGTCGGCATCGCCGAGCAAGCGGTCGCCGATAACATCCGCGTCGCGATGAGCGGTGGTACCCGCGAGCTGCGCGAGAATGTGCGCGCTCACCTCGATCTTGGCAATCTCCCTTGCGATCTCAACGAGCTGCAACTACGCAGCCGTCTGCGCGGCGCTGACACGCGCATTTCCGAGGGACTGCGGGCCATGGGGCACTACCAGGGCGAATGGGAGGTCAGTCGCGAGCGTGTTGATGACGAGTGCTGGCGCATCAGTGTGCGGTTGCAACCAGGGCCCCCGGTGACCGTCGCCACTCTGGACATAGAACTCACTGGCGAAGGCAGCGACGATCCTGTATTCCGCGATTATCTGACGCAACTGCCACTAAACCCTGGCGATGTCCTTCATCACGGCCACTATGAGTCCATCAAAACGGTCCTGGCCCAGCGCGGTCACAGCGCCGGTTACCTGGAAGGCCACTTGACCGAGCGGTCATTGCGCATCGATACCGAGCACAATCAGGCAAATATTCATCTGGCCTACGACACCGGACCTCGCTACCGTTTTGGAACGTTGAATTACTCACCTTCACCCCTCGACGAAGCACTGCTCGAACGCCTGGTAACCGTCGAACCGGGCGCCCCGATGGAAGCGTCGCGGTTGATCGAAACTCAGAACAACCTGATCAACAGCCTGTACTTCAGCACTGTCAGTGTCGACCAGGGACGACCGGACCGGGAACGTCTCGAAGTGCCAGTCCACATCCGCACCGAGGTGCGAGAAAAGTACGAAACCACCGCCAGCGTAGGATTTTCTACTGATATTGGGCCACGACTGGGCTATACCCTGGCCAACCGCCGCGTCAATGAGAAGGGCGACACTTACCAGGTAGCCAGCCAACTTTCGCCCGTGCAGTCCAACTTGAGCTTTCAATATAACCAGCCCGGCAAAGATCCACTCCGGGAGCGCACTCAGTGGTCTACCGGCTGGCAGCGAGAAGATACCGATACCGCTACCAGTGACAGCTATCGTGCCGAAGTCGCGCGGATCACCCAGAGCGACTCCGGATGGTTGCGAAATATCAATCTCAAGTACCTGTTCGAGGATTTCGACATCGCCGGCGAACGCCAGTCGTCCATGCTCCTGATGCCCGGTATCGGTTGGTCAAAGAGTCGGGCCAATGATGCCCGCTACCCCACACGGGGCTGGCGCCTGGGTACAGCGTTTCGCGGTGCCCTGGAGGGGGTGATCTCTGACGTCACTCTGGTGCAGGCAGAAATCGACGGCAAGGTGATCTTTCCTCTTTTTGGCGGCCGTGTACTCAGTCGCGCCGGGTTCGCTGCCACCTCCATCGACGATTTTTCCCAGCTGCCTGCATCACTACGCTTTTTTGCCGGTGGCGATAACAGTGTCCGTGGCTATGACTACCAAACGCTGGGCCCCACTAACAGTGAGGGCGAGGTCGTGGGCGGCAGACACCGCGTAACCGGCAGCCTCGAATACGACCACAAGGTGTGGGGTGAGTTTGCCCTGGCGGCCTTTATCGATGCCGGCAGCGCCTTTAATACGCGGGAAATGAAGCTCCATCAAAGTGCTGGCTTTGGGGTGCGCTGGTTCTCTCCTATCGGGCCGATTCGGGTGGATTTTGCCTTCCCTCTCAAAGACGGCGGCTTCCGCCTTCACCTTTCCATGGGGCCTGACCTCTGATGACTCGCTTTGCTCGTTGGACTTTGGGCTCTCTGTCGGTAGTCGGCATTCTGGTGGCGCTGGTCTGCGCTCTTCTATTTGCCCTCCTGGGCACTGAGCGGGGCGGGCGCTGGGCACTCGCCAATGTGCTACCGCTGGTGGCAGAAGAGGCGCGCCTTGGTCGCTTCGCTGGCACTCTGACGCGCGGCATCACCCTGGAAGATCTCTATCTACCTCTCGATGCCGCTCATATCCATATCGACCGCGTCGAGGGTGTGTGGAATCTATGGAACCTGTTAGGTGGCCAATTCCCCATCGAGCGGCTGGCAGTGAGCGGACTCGATATTGCACTGCAGGAACAAGCCCCAGAGCCGGAACCAGAAGAGCCTCCGGGCCCTTGGCCAAGCATCGCTCTGCCCTTTACGGTGAGCTTGGAGGATGGTCGGGTCAACGATTTACGCATCATCACCGGTGATACTGAGCACCATATCCAGCAGATTGTACTGACGGGCAGCGGCGGCATACTGCACACTCGCATTCAGCAGCTGGCAGCGGTCATGGACGAGCACCACATCGTCCTGGCCGGGCGCATTGCCAACCGCGCGCCCTACGATCTCGACCTCACCGTCGACTGGTCCCTCCAGCTACCCGATGGGCTGCATATAGCCGGTCAGGGCAAACTCGGTGGCAACCTGGCGTCCCTGACGCTGGAGCACCACTTGTCAGCCCCGGTAGAACTGTTCACCGCCCTGCAGGCTGAGCTGCCTTTTGACCCCGCCATAGCCAGCATTGATCCTAAGGCGATTAGCCTTCACTTGCACAGCCAATGGCGCGATCTCGAACCACCACCCGGCACTGGCCTGCCGGCTTTAGCCAGCGATGGGGAACTCGATATCGAAGGTGGCTGGGCCAACTACCGCTTCCGACTCGACACCAGCCTTGCCTTCGACCCGGCAGCGGTGGAAAACGGCACGACAGCGGAGCCGCCCTCTCCCTTGCCTCCCGAATTGCTGCACGCTCTCGCTGCAGGCCCCGTTGAACTAGCTCTGTCGGGCAGCGGTAGCGAGCTGGCAGTTCAGCTGGAGCGCCTGCTGCTGGACAGCCCTCTCGGCAGAGTCGATGCCAACGGCGACTTCAACGCTGCGGAACCCATCAGCTGGAGTCTCGACCTCGCCTTGCACGATATTGATAGCGCCCCCCTGGTACCAGACTGGCCCGCCAAAATCACTAGCCGATTACAAACCCAAGGCCACTGGCAGCAGGACGACTATCGTATTGCACTCGAGATCGCTGAACTCCACGGCCATGTTCGCGAAGCCATTCTCAGCGGTAACGGCAATATCAACCTGACTCCGGGACGCCAGCACATCGACCAGTTGTCATTGCACCTGGGAGATAACCGTCTCGCTATCGATGGCCAGCTCGGTTTGCAAGGTGGCGCAAGCAGAGCAGCAAATGGCTCGCTGGCTCTGACCTGGCAACTGCTGGCGGACGAACTGGCACAAATTCATCCAGACCTGAAAGGTAGTATTCGCTCCGATGGCCGTCTCACTGGCACACTCGCTGCGCCCAGTGGCAGCGCCCACCTGGAAGCTCGCGCTATCCAGTTTGGTGAGATCGCCGTGTCACAGGTCGACCTGGAGGTAGCTGCTCCCGATCACGATAACTTGTCTCTCGACTTGTCTGTTACCGGTATCGACGCAGCTCCACTGGAAAATGCCACCCTTACAGCCGCCCTGACTGGAGCCCTGTCCCGGCATCGGTTCAATGTCGAACTGCGAGACAGCGGGGACAACCACCTGGCCCTGACCCTGACAGGCGGTCTCCTGGAGCAACAGTGGCGCGGCCAGCTCAGTGACCTCCAAATCGACAACCCGCTAGCTGGCTCCTGGCGGCAGGCGGACACTACCGCTCTCACCCTCTCCGCAGAGGCCGTCGCACTGGAGACATTGTGTCTGGGCCAGGAAGCCACCCGCCTCTGTACCAAGGCCAGCTGGCGCGATCAACAACTCAGTGCGGAGGGCAGCCTCGACGCACTGCCTCTGGCCCGCTTTGCCACCACACTCCCCCCCGAATTGGCACTGCTGGGCGAAATCAGTAGCCACTTCCGGGCCGCCGGCCCTCCCGACAACCTCAGTGGTGAAATACGGCTCGCCACCAAAGGTTTGCTGCTTCGCCACCAGCCTGCCGACGATGGCGATCCTGTGGAATATCCGGCCCAGATTGACTTTGACGGCGTCCTGGCAAACGGTGGTGCCAACGCGACACTGGCACTCGACCTTGAGGGTATCGGCAACCTCAATGCCGAACTGAAAGCATCTGCGTTGAGCGCAGAGGGAGAGTTACAAGGCACCGCCCAGGGCAACTTTGACAACCTTGCCTGGCTCGATGCTCTGCTGCCGCAGATCGACAATATGGAAGGCCGGGTGGCACTCGCTCTCGCCCTCTCGGGCACCGTCGGGCAGCCGGAGCTAAACGGGAATATAGACATTAATGACGTCGCCGCCGAAATTCCGCTAGCCGGCATCGCTTTACATGATGGCGATATCACTATCGCGCTGGATGACCTGGGACAGTGGCAGCTGCACGGCTTGGTCTCTTCCGGCGACGGCAGTCTACACCTCGATGGCAACGGCCTTCTCAACGCTGAACAGGGAGTCGGTGGTACCGTCACCCTGCAAGGGGAAAACTTTACCCTGGCAAACCGCCCCGACGCCCGCGTGGTCGTGTCGCCGAATCTGCGTCTGGCACTCACCTCCGACCTATTGCAGCTGCGCGGCGACCTGGCAGTCAACGACGGAGAGATTATTCTCGCCACGCTACCGGAACAGGCAGTGAGCGTGTCACCGGACGAGCGGCTATTGCAGGACGACGGTGACAAGCCCCCAAGCCGCGCCCTTGATGTGCGTATGCAACTCACCATCGATGAACGGTTCAGCCTTCGCGGCTTTGGTTTGCGCACTCGGCTGGGAGGCAACCTACAACTAATTCAGCGCGGGGAAGACCCACCGCGCGCCAATGGCAGCCTCACCCTCTACGACGGTGTCTACCAGGCCTACGGCCAGAGCCTGGCTGTAGAGCGCGGCGTCCTGATTTTCCAGGGCCAGGTGGACAATCCTGGGCTCAACATCCGCGCCGTGCGCAAGGTCCCTGGCTACACAGTCGGTATCGATATCGGCGGCGTAGCGCAGGATATCCGCAGTGAGCTGTTTTCTACTCCGCCCCTGCCGCCCACGGATACCATCGCCATCCTGATCACCGGCAAAGCGCCTAGCCAGATGAGCGAATCCGATGCCAACCAGGTGATCAATGCGGCCGCAGCTCTCGGTATTTCCCAAAGCGAAGGCATCACCAACAACCTGAAAAATGCTTTCGGCCTCGACGTGGTTGACCTGCAGGGCGGCGACGATTACCTGGACAGCTCACTGGTGGTGGGCAAATACCTCACCCCGGAGCTGTTTATCAGCTATGTGCAGAACCTTTTCACTCCCACCGGCAGCGTGGTGCTGGACTATGCTCTCACCCGTAACCTGGGGCTTAAAGCCAGCTCGGGCGAAACTCAAAGCATCGACTTTCTCTATCGTATCGAACACGGCGGGCTGGATTGAAAATGATGAGCGAAGCTGCCAGGTATATTTTTTTCTAAAACGACAGTCTCAAGGAAGACAATTGTGAGCAACGTGCCGCTGTCACAAATTTGTCATAGTGTTTTTGCAAGATCCGGGGCAAGATCAAACTCTTCCCACCCACTCGCAGATACTTGAATGAGCAATAAACCGCTGTACTTCGCCAAGGAACTGAGCTGGCTGTCTTTCAACGAGCGGGTGCTGCAAGAGGCCGCCGACGCCCGCAACCCCATCGTGGAAAGAGTCCGCTTCTTAGGTATTTTCTCCAATAACCAGGATGAGTTTTTCAAGGTACGCGTTGCCGATGTGCGCCGCGCGGTCCGCGAGGAAGAACAGTCAGGCAAGGTCGGCGAAGCAGCAAAACTTCTGTCGAAAATCCAAGACAAGGTCATGGTATTGAGTGCTAAATTCGACGCCATTTACGAGGACGTGCTCAAACAGCTGGAGCACAAGAAGGTCTTTTTCATCTCCGAAGAAAAGCTCTCGGAAAAACAGAGTAAATGGCTCGACAAGAGTTTCCGCGACCGTATTCTCCAGCACGTAGTGCCGATCTGGGTCACCGAAACCATCCGTCTCGACCAGCTGCTGGACGATGATGTGTCTTATCTCGCGGTGCAACTCAAGAAAGGTAAGTTGCGTCGCTACGCCATCCTCGACATTCCCGAGCGAGTGCCTCGCTTTATCAATATCCCGCCGGATCGCGGCCATGCACGCAATTACTTCATGGTAATGGACGAGGTGATTCGCCACTGCCTCGACCAGATTTTCAAGCCCTTCGTGGACTACGACAGCATCGCCGCCTGGTCGATGAAGTTCTCCCGCGATTCCGTATACGAGCTGTATGACGATGTCGACCTGAGCCTGGTTGAAAAATTGTCCCTGGGCATGAAGCAGCGCCTCACCGGTGAACCCGTCCGCCTCAGTTACGACAAGACCATGCCCAGTGAAATGGTGAGCTTGCTGCGCGAGCGGCTCGGTATCGAAAATATTGATAGCGTCATACCTGGCGGCCGCTACCGCAATTTTCGGGACTTTATCAGCTTTCGAAACCCTGGCAACAAGTGGCTTGAGAACCAGCCCCTACCGGCTCTGCGCAGCAAGGTGTTCGAGGCTCATCGCAACGTTTTCGAGGCGCTGAGCCACAGTGACGTACTGCTGTTCTACCCCTATCACCGGTTTAGTTATTTTACCGAGTTTGTGCGTCAGGCGGCCTTCGATCCAGCCGTACGGGATATCAAAATCAATATCTACCGGGTCGCCGCCAACTCGAGAGTCATTGAGTCCCTGATCGACGCTGCCCGCAATGGCAAAAAGGTCACCGTCAACGTCGAATTACGCGCACGCTTTGATGAAGAGCACAATCTGGAAATGACCGAAAAGCTGACCGCTGCCGGTATCCGCGTGACGCTCGGTATTCCCGGTCTGAAAGTACACTCAAAGCTATGTGTGGTCACCCGCGAAGAGCTTGAAGGCGACAAACTCTACGGTGTGGTCGCTACCGGCAACTTCAACGAAAGCACTGCGCGAATCTATACTGACTTTGCACTGTTCACCGCAAATCAGGAGATCTGCGCCGATGCTGCCAGCGTCTTCCAGTTTATCGACACTAGCTACAAACACCCCAAATTAAAACACCTCTGGGTTTCACCGCTGAATACCCGCTCTGAGATCGAACGCCTCATCCATCGCGAGATGGGGCACGCCCGCGCCACTGGCAAGGGGAAAATCAGCATCAAGGTGAATAATTTGGTGGACGAGCACCTCACTGACCTGCTCTACCAGGCCAGCCAGGCCGGTGTTGAAGTACGGCTGCTGGTACGCGGCATGTGTGGTGTACGGCCCGGTATCAAAGGGATGAGCGACCGCATCCACATCACCAGCATTGTCGACCGTTTTCTCGAACACACGCGACTGTTTATTTTCCACAACCAGGGCGATCCCGACATCTTTATCTCATCGGCGGACTGGATGACCCGCAACCTGGATGAACGGGTGGAAGTTTCCTGCCCCATCCTCGACCCGGCTATCAAGAAAACTTTGCTCGATGTGATGGATATCCAGTTAGCTGACAACCAGAAGGCGCGTATTATCGACGCCGATCAGAAGAATACCTATGTGTCTCGCGGTAACCGCCGCAAAATGAGATCGCAGCTGGAAATTCACAAATACCTTTCTCGGACCGAAGAGACCTGAGCCGGCTCCTTTATACGACGCGGTCAGCAACTATCCTGACCACTCGATAGCCCGACGACGCTGAGTGCCGGGCCCTTTATAGCTGAGTTCACATACTTGAGGAAACGCCAGGCAGGAAGACTTAATGCCCGGCTGAACTGGTTGAGTACACCGACCCTGCAATGCCTATTATTTGACGACTTTTAGACTTGGGCGCTTGCCTTTGGTGGAGCTGCTGCCATCGCCGCTACCACGCGTCGCTGACAGTGGTTTGCCGCGAGGCGGCTTGTCGTCTCCCGGCGGTGTAGGCTCTGGCATCTCGGTCTGGAATACCATGCCTTGGCCATTTTCCCTGGCATAGATCCCCATGATCGCCGCCATGGGAATGAAAATATCTGTCGGCACGCCACCAAAACGGGTATTGAAGCACACGATGTCATGATCCATATGAAAAGCTGTAACTGCTCGCGGTGCCACATTGAGCACGATTTGACCATCGGCGACATGCTCCTGGGGCACCATGACACCGTCTGCCAGGGCATTGACCACCAGATAAGGTGTACAGTCATTATCGACGATCCAGTCGAAACAAGCCCTTAACAGGTAGGGACGGTTGGAAGTCATGGTGGTCATTGCAGTTTTTGATTATCTCCGGCAGCGAACTGTTTGGGCGTGGGCGGCCTGCCTTCCGGCAGGCCGCAAGCACAAGGAGAGCTTAGCGCATATCCCTTTCCAGATCCGTGAGGCTCTGGCGGAAAGAGGGGCGCGTGAACAGGCGCTCCATGTAAGTGAACAGCGGTTTGGACTGACGGCTGTTGGGCAGTTTGATCCCCAACATGTCCAATCGCCACAGCAGAGGCGCCAGACAGCAATCTACCAAGGTGAACTCTTCATTCATGAAGAAGGGGCTTTCGGCGAATACGGGAGCCACAGCGAGCAGGTTATTGCGCAGCTGCTTGCGAGCCCGCTCAAGATCCTTGCTCTGTGAAGAGTTGAGAATGACGTCCACATCACTGCACCAATCCTTTTCGATGCGATACATAAACTGTCGGCTCAAAGCCCTGGCCACCGGATAGACAGGCAGCAAGGGTGGATGTGGAAAGCGCTCATCCAGGTACTCCATCATCACCTTGGACTCAAACAGCACCAGCTCCCTGTCAAGTAAAGTGGGCAAAGTCCCGTAGGGATTGATCTCCAGCACCTCTTCGGTAATGGCGGCGGAACTCATGTGCTCAATATCCACCGTGACATCTTTTTCTGCCAGCACAATTCGCACCCGATGGCTGTAATGGCACGCCGGGTCCGAAAAGAAAGTCATTGTTGAACGTCTGGTGGCAACCCCCATCTTTATATCCCTCAGTGTAAAAGCGAAAAGAGCGGCCTGGGCCGCTCAGATCGTTCAGTGTACGTCCTTCCAATATTCCCGGTTGAGCAACAATACCCAAACCAACAGGAACGACAAAAACAGCAAGACATAAATACCGATGGTCCTGCTCTTCTCGGCCACCGGGTTGGCCATATAGCCCATGAAGTTGACCAGGTCATAGACCGCTCCGTCAAACTCCTCCGGTGTCATGCTGCCCTCTTTCACCAAAGTGAAGTTGCCGCAGGGGTTGTCGAGAATCGCCTCACCGGTGAGAGGATCCTGTTTGATACCACCATTAGCTGCACGGACCGGACCGGGGGCGCACTGCTGCAACCCCTGCAGGTCCATCAGAACGTGAGGCATGGCCACATCGGGGAATACCCGGTTGTTCACACCCACGCCGCGCAGGGGATCAACGTAAAAATTGCGCAAATAAGTATACAACCACTCGGGAGAGCGTACCCGCGCCATCAGCGTCAGGTCCGGGGGTGGAGCACCAAACCACTTGCCGGCTTCCTTATAGGGCATGGAAATTTTCATCAACTCACCGATCTGCTGATCGGCGAACACCAGGTTGTCCATCACCAGCTGCTCAGGGATTTGCAAGTCCTGGGCAACCCGGCCCCAGCGCGAGTACTGAGCCGCATGGCAACCCATGCAGTAGTTGACGAACAGTTTGGCACCACTCTGCAGAGAGGCCTTGTCCGACGGGTTCAACGTCATCTCGTCGCAATCGATCGTACCACAAGCGAAGTTGCTCTCGGCGCCGACAGCCTTGAGAGGCAGAACAATCATCAGTGCCACCAGGATCAGCGCACTCAGAGCTTTGACACCGCCCATACCGCCATTCATCGTCACTCGCTCGGGCTCCGGCAGCACTTTCTCGTGCTTGGTCCAGAAGAACATACCGATGAAGTAGGCAAAGTAGATGATGGTGCAAACCTGTGCCAGGAAAGTACGCGCCGGTGTCGGGGCTTTGATACCCAGCACACCGAGGATCACAAAGGCTGCTACGAAGATCAACACCATAGAGCGGCTGATCTTGCCCTTGTAGCGCATGGACTTCACTGGGCTGCGGTCCAGCCAGGGGAGCACAAACAGAATAGCGATTGCCGCGCCCATTACCAGGAAACCCAGGAACTTGTCAGGGACCGCCCGCAGCATGGAGTAGTACGGGGTGAAGTACCAGACAGGGGCGATGTGATCCGGCGTCTTCAGCGGGTTGGCAAGCTCAAAGTTGGGCTTCTCCAGGAACAGGCCACCCATCTCCGGCATAAAGAAGACGATAAAGCAGAACACCATAAGGAAAATTACAATCGGCACCAGATCGTGCACGGTGTAGTAAGGGTGGAAAGGAATACCGTCGCGGGGAATGCCGTTCTCATCCTTGTTCTTCTTGATTTCAACGCCGTCGGGGTTGTTGGAGCCGACCTCATGGAGCGCCAAAAGGTGCAGTACCACCAGGGCCAGCAACACGATGGGCAGGGCCACAACGTGAAGAGCCATAAAGCGGTTGAGGGTGATACCGGAGATCAGGTAGTCACCGCGCACCCACTGGACAATATCGTCGCCCACGTAGGGAATAGCGCCAAACAGTGAGATGATTACCTGGGCCCCCCAGTAGGACATCTGTCCCCAGGGCAGCACATAGCCCATGAAGGCCTCAGCCATCAGCACCAGGTAGATGGCCATGCCGAAGATCCACACCAGCTCGCGAGGCGCTTTATAAGAGCCGTAAATCAAGCCGCGATACATGTGCAAATAGACCACCAGGAAAAAGGCCGAGGCACCTGTGGAGTGTATATAGCGTATGATCCAGCCATACTCCACATCGCGCATGATGTACTCGACAGAGGCAAAAGCGCGCTCGGCACTCCCCTCGTAGCTCATCAGCAGCCAGATACCCGACACCAACTGGATAACCAACACCAGCAGCGACAGCACCCCAAACACATACCAAAAGTTGAAGTTCTTGGGGGCATAGTATTTGCCCATATGGGTATCCCAAGCGCGCTGTACTGGAAGCCGCTTGTCCACCCACCCCCAGAGTCCCGTTAACCAGTTCATTACGCGCCCTCCTGGTCGATACCGATCACAATCACACTGTCGCTCTCATAGGAATAAGGGGGGACATCCAGATTGGTCGGCGCCGGGACCCCCTGATACACTCTGCCGGCCAAGTCAAACTTGGAGCCGTGGCAAGGGCAGAAGAAACCACCGTGCCAGTTGTCATCACTATTGCCACTACCGGGGTCGACACCGACTTCCGGGCGATACATCGGAGCACAGCCCAAGTGGGTGCAAAGGCCCACCATCACCAGGTACTCAGGCTTGATCGCACGATTGAAGGGGTCGACATAGTCGGGCTGGTTGGACGCTTCTGAGTTGGGGTCGCGCAATTGACTGGCGGTCTGTTCCAGAGTGGCCAGCGCTGCTTCATTGCGGCGGAGAATATAGACCGGCTTGCCGCGCCACTCTACGGTGATCATCTGGCCAGGTTCAATGGTGCTGATATTGGCCTTGACCGGCGCTCCGGCTGCCCGGGCTTTGGCGCTCGGATGCCAGGACCCGACAAACGGGACCGCAGCTCCCACCACCCCCGCCGCGCCCACCACACAGGTGGCACCCGTCAGGAAGCGGCGGCGCCCTTGATTGACTCCGTCGTTGCTCATGAAGTTCTCCGTTGAAGCAGCAGAAAATCTTGCTGTGGCCATGGGTGAAATGGCGTGCAATGTTAATGAAAACCCCTAGTCATTACAAGTCAATCAGCCATACGAAATTTATAACCCACTGTATTTCAAACAAAAAAGCCCAGATAAAAATCTGGGCTTTTTGCAGTACGGGGCAGCGTATCAGCGCTTGGAGTACTGGGGACGCTTGCGGGCCTTATGCAGGCCGACTTTCTTGCGCTCCACCTCACGGGCATCGCGGGTCAGGAAACCAGCGCGGCGCAGGGGCAAGCGCAGGTTCTCATCGTACGCCAGCAGGGCACGGGCAATGCCGTGGCGGATAGCACCGGCCTGGCCGAAACTACCGCCGCCAGCAACAGTGATATGGGCGTCAAACTTCTCTGCATTGTCAGTCAGCTCAAGGGGCTGACGCACAATCATCTGCGCCACTTCACGACCAAAGTAATGTTCCAGTGTGCGGTCATTGATGACGATGTTACCGCTACCGCTCTTGAGGAAAACGCGCGCCGAAGACGTCTTGCGGCGACCGGTTCCGTAGTATTGATTCTCTGCCATGGTCTGCCTTCCGTCAGATATTCAGTTCTTGGGGCTGCTGGGCGGCATGGGGATGCTGATCGCCCGCATAAATCTTGAGCTTGCGCAGCATAGCACGACCAAGGGGGCCACGCGGCAGCATACCCTTGACAGCTGTTTCCAGAGTGCGCTCAGGTGCCTTGTCGATCAGCTTCTCAAAACTGATGGACTTGATGCCACCCACGTAACCGGTGTGGTGGTGGTAGATTTTGTCCTTGGCCTTGTTGCCAGTGACACGAATCTTTTCCACATTGACCACTACAATATAGTCGCCGGTATCCACATGAGGGGTGTACTCGGGCTTATGTTTGCCGCGGAGACGGCTGGCGATATCAGCCGCAAGCCGACCCAGAACCTTGTCGGTGGCGTCGACCACAAACCAGTCGCGCTGTACGGTTTCGGGCTTTGCACTAAATGTTTTCATCGAGTCCTGCCTGATGTCCCTGCCTGATGTCAGAGGGGTTCAAAAAAGAGCGCGAATTCTACCCATCGCCCCAAGGCTTTTCAAGGGGCATTCGCGTTTTTCTCCAACAGCCACAAAAAGGGGCAGGGAGATAGCTGAAAAAAGGTGCCTTAGGGCTTGTGCTCCCGGGCCAGGTACTCCTGGGATTGCATCTCCAGCAGGCGGCTGCGAGTACGCTCAAACTCGAAGGCGAGGCGGCTGCCGGCATAGATCTCCGCCAGACTGGCCTCGGCAGAGAGGATTAGTTTAACACCGCGATCGTAAAATTCATCTACCATGTTGATAAAACGTCGTGCCTGGTCCTCCATGGCAGCGGTCATCACCGGCACATTGCTTACCAATACAGCATGAAACTCACGGGCAATCTCAATATAGTCATTTTGACTGCGAGGGCCGTCACAGAGCGCCTTGAAGCCAAACCATACAACATCCTCACCCACGAAGCGGCACGGGATGGAACGCCCCTCCACCTGAATATTCACCCCTTCGCGAACCTCTTCGACAGCAGGTACCAAACTGTGAAAAGCTGCGCTGAGAGCCTGCTCCGCACCCGCATCGAGAGGAGAATGATAGATTTCAGCCTGCTCCAGGGCTCTGAGCCGGTAGTCTGTGCCGCCGTCAACATTGATCACTTCACAGTGCTTCTTGATCAGTGCAATGGCCGGCAGAAAGCGCTGCCGCTGCAGGCCGTCCCGGTATAGGCCGTCCGGCACGATATTGGAGGTAGCCACCAGGATCACCCCACGGGCAAAAAGGTGTTCAAAGAGCGTACCGAGGATCATGGCATCGGTGATGTCCGAGACGAAGAACTCATCGAAACAGATCACCCGCGCATCCCTGGCGATCCGGTCCGCCACCTTTTCAAGGGGATTCTTCTCACCCTTGAGATCCACCAGATCGCGATGAACGCGACGCATAAAGCGGTGAAAGTGGGCGCGCATCTTGTTTTCGAATGGCAAGCTTTCGTAGAAGTTATCCATCAGGTAGGTTTTGCCACGACCGACCCCGCCCCAGAAATACAGTCCTTTGATCACCGAGGCCTGCTTGCGCCTGCCCAACAGACGCCCAAGCAAGCCACCGCCACCACTACCGGTGGCGACCAGATCGTCGTACAGGCGCTGCAAATGCCGCACCGCCTGTTCCTGAGAGCTATCGTGCACGAATCCAGGACTGGCAAGGTCGCGCTGGTAGCGTGCGAGTGGCGTAGACATAGATGATTTGATAAGTAGAAAGGGGGTTGGTAAAACGGGCGCCACTTTAGCGCCCGACCATCACAGCTGCAACTGGTCGCGGAGAATTTCTACCAGCCCCTCGCGCAGCTGCACCAGGTGGCCGTGAAAAAAATGACCGGCCTCCGGCAATCTGAGCACCCGCGGGGATGGCGATTGGCGCTCCGCCCAGGCGAACACCCCAGCCGGATCCACTAGTTCGTCTTGCTCTCCCATCACCAGTGTCCAGGGGCATGGGAAAGAGGTAAGACGGGTGAAGCCATAGCGCCCCACCGGTGGCGCTACCAATGTCAAATGGTCAACATCTTCAAGGCTCAGAGCACCATTGCCGGCCACTCCCGAGCCAAACGAAAAGCCTGCCAGCAACAGCCGGGCAGCAGGATAACGTTGCCGGGCCCAGTCAGCGACAGCTGCCAGGTCCTCGACCTCGCCGACACCATCGGCATGCACCCCCTCACTGGCTCCTACCCCGCGAAAGTTGAAACGCACCGACGGTATGTCGAGGGCTCCATAGGCCCGAGTCAGAGTGGTAACGACTTTATTGTCCATGGTACCCCCATGGAGTGGATGAGGATGGCAGACCACGGCTACCCAGGGCGCCACAGTCTCAGTGGCAGCCGCGTGATGACGAGCTTCTAGCACTCCAGCAGGACCGTCGACCAGGACGACTTCATTACTCACTACTACCACCTCCCGCGACAACAATAAAAAGGGCCGTCATTGTAGGGGCCGATGCCACAGCCAACAACTTTAGAAGCGCGGCAAGTGCAAGTCTCCCGCACAGCTGCGGTGCCCAAAACGCGCCAATAACGTATACTTTCGGCATCGCCAGTCAGTTGCCAAGGATTTTGTTGTGGAAACCACTACTCTGCTGATCGCCATTGCCTGCCTTCTCGTAGGTCTCGCCCTTGGCGCTATGCTTGCTCGCTTTTTCTCCCCTCAGCAGAAGAAACAACGCGAACTGCAGGAAACCCTGCAGCGCACCGAAGACCAATATCATCTCTATCAACAGGATGTCGCTGATCATTTTGTAAAATCTGCCGCTGTGTTCCGAGAGCTCAGCCAGAACTACCGTGTGCTCGGCGAACAGTTTGCCGACAGCGCCACACGCCTGGGTTCACCGGAAATGGGCCGCCAGGTACTCGAAGCCGCCTCTCCAGCCGCAGCTGCTCAGCCTCCACCCCACACCTGGTCAAGCACCCCCGCCGAGCCGCCCAAGGACTATGCGCCCAGTACCCGCGGCGTACTCAATGAGCGCTTCGGCCTCGACGACCATCCCGACAGTTCTTTCAGCTCAAACAACATCCAAGGCGACGCCCCAAGTACCGATGACAAAGAGAACAGCGAACGCGACGATCCCACTTATCGGGTGGGCTGAGGCGTGGCTTTCACTGCCTGACGTATTCTGAATGCACTCGGCACCTCGGCAGACGGGTCCCAGTGCAGAGGAACGCCTTACATCGCAGGGCCGCCCCAGTGGCAGTGGCGGGAGTGTCACAGGCTGGCGAGCTGCCGAGCCGAGGTGAAGAGCTTATCTCCCAGCCCAGGCAGGAATAAAACCTCGCGTCGCCATGGCTGCGCGATACAGCAACAATCAGAATCATGACTGCAGTTTCATTAGTTACAACGCTGCAAAGAAGCATCGAGAAAACACCGGGGAAGCCCCTATGAACGCAGCCCTTATCCGGGCAGTAAGACACTACGGCTGGCCAGTAATCACTGGCTTGCTGGCGGCTGCCGTCGTCTTGCTCCTCTTCCCCACCCGCACCCAGCTACCTCCTGTCGTGGCCAGCGGCCCAGAACCCGAGATAGCGCCCCTGGAGCGCTCTGAAGGCCCGGTATCCTACGCTGCAGCTGTCGCTCGGGCAGCCCCATCCGTAGTAAATATCTACACCACCAAAACCATCACCCAGCCCCGCCACCCGTTGCTCAACGATCCGTTCTTCCGGCGTTTCTTCAACAGCGGCGACATTCCGCAGCAACAGCGCATGGCTTCGTCGCTGGGCTCCGGCGTTATCGTCGATGACAACGGCTATATTCTCACCAACAACCATGTCGTTGCCGGCGCAGACCAGATCGTCATCCTCCTCTTTGATGGACGGGAGGCAGAAGCCACCGTGATCGGCACCGACCCCGAGACAGACCTGGCCGTTATCAAAATCGAACTGCCAGCGCTGCACCCCATTCCCGCTGGCGATCCGCACGAAGCGAGAGTAGGTGATGTGGTACTGGCTATCGGCAACCCCTTCGGCGTCGGCCAGTCGGTCACTCAGGGCATTCTCAGCGCCACCGGACGCGGCTTGGGACTTAACACTTTTGAGAACTTCCTGCAGACAGACGCTGCCATCAACCCCGGTAACTCCGGCGGCGCCCTGATTGACGCCCACGGCAACCTGCTGGGCATCAATTCGGCCATTCTCAACGAAAGCAGTTCAGTGGGTATCGGCTTTGCCATCCCCGCCGACACTGCCATGCGCGTGCTAGCGGACATCATTCAGCACGGTCGCGTGCTGCGCGGCTGGCTCGGCGTACAGGCCCAACAACTGCCCGCTACCGCTGCCGCACGGCTGGGCCTCAACCCGCCGCGCGGACTGATAATCACCGATATCCATATCAACGGCCCCGCTCACCTGGCAGGCCTGCTACCCGGCGACATCATTACTCATATCAACGACCAACTGGTAGGCGATGGTCGCCAGGGCACCAACCTGATCGCCGACCTGCTGCCAGGGGACACCATTCATGTGCAGGTGGTGCGAGATGGCGAAACCATCGCCCTCACCGCTGTAGCGGGAACCAGGCCCTCTGGCTCCTAGTGCACCCGGGTATGGGAGATTACCCTTGCTGAGGTTTTACCACTCTCGCCTTTGGGAGCACATCAAACCACTGCTGGTATTGAGCGACAAAAAGCGGTCGTGGGGATTTCTTGTGCTCGCGGCCCTGTCCGTCGGGCTCCCCGTTTTTGTGGGTGCTGCGCTGGGTCACTTTTCATCCGCGATTATCGCCAGCATGGGTGGACTGGTCATCCTGTACATGCAGCAAACTCCTATCGTGCGCCGCATGAGGATTCTGCTGGCTTGCTCGTTTGGTTTCTTGCTGAGTTTTTCTCTGGGCACCCTGACCAGCTTCAACCCCTACTTCTCAGCCATCACCCTTGCAGCGACCGTTTTTGTGGTGACGTGGGCCTGCCGATTCTATTCGATACCGCCACCGGGAAGCTTCTTTTTTATTCTTGTCGCCTGCATGTCGCGAACACTTCCCTTTGATCTGACCCTGGTCGCAGAGCGGGCCGGTATTTTGCTCTTTGGCTGCCTCGGTGCCTGCTTGCTAGTACTGATTTATAGTGTTGCCCAAGTACTTTTGCGGGGCCAGGAACCAGCGCAACCCAGCCCGCCCAAAGACCATCGCATTGCAGCGATCATTCTTGAGTCTGCAGTAATCAGTCTGTTTGTCGGCGGCGGCTATCTAGTGGCCCTGATGATACCGTTGGACAACCCTTACTGGGTGCCCATCTCCACCGCAGCCATTATGCAGGGAGCTACTTTCCGGGCAGTGTGGCATCGCAACGTACACCGGATAGTTGGAACTTTTATCGGGATGGGGCTGGCCTGGGCTATTTTTTCACTATCACCGAACGTCTGGATACTCGCGGGACTCATTATGCTGCTGAGCTTTGTGATAGAAGTCCTGATTACCCGCAATTACGGCCTGGCAGTGATCTTTATAACACCACTGACGGTGATCTTTGCGGACTCAGCCATTGCCTCTATGGATACAGAACGATTAATTCTCGCCCGCTTGATCGACATTATGCTGGGCAGTTTTATCGGCTACTTGGGCGGCTGGGTCATACACCACCCAAAGTTTTTTTATTATCTCGAACGCCGGATGGTAAATCGGTAGTCTCGACAGCCTCCTGCGAGAGATCAGGTTGAACATTGGTTGGATCCCATGAAACCATCCCCCGTTTTCTGCGAGATTCCTTATGGCTCCGAAGCGTATCGCGCCGAGTGTGAGCTTCGCCAGGCAGTTTTGCGCCTCCCGCTTGGCCTCAGCCTTTACGAAGAAGACCTGGGCGCTGAGGCGACGCAGCTGCACTTTGGACTGTTCGAGACAGATACCTTGCTGGCCTGCATTATCGCCAACCCGGTGTCGTCATCTGAGGTCAAACTGCGTCAGATGGCTGTATCCCCCAACCACCAGGGCCGGGGATATGGACACTTGTTGCTGAAAAAACTCGAAACCGAGCTGAGCGATCGCGGCTACACTGCCGCTACTCTCCACGCCAGAGCCTCGGCGATAGATTTCTATCGGAAAGCCGGCTTCAAGTCTTTTGGCAGTGAGTTTATGGAAATAGGCATTCCTCACCAGCAAATGGTGAAGCACTTCAGCGGGAAAGCTCAGCCGATACAGGACTTGTCTTGAAGCGAGCTTTGGAGGTGCACTGTCCTGCCCCTCCTCCGCTCTCTACAACCGTAACTCGATAAACCGTCAAGCACTGTTGATATTTCCTTGCGCGCAGCTGCTGACAAGAAACATCAAAAGCCCTTGCAGGCGGATTTTTCAACCCGCGAGTAACGCATCCAAAGCCGCCAGCAGGCGGTCATGCTGATCGAGGGTGCCTATCGTGATGCGCAAAAAAGGATGGATACGCTCGCGGTTGAAGTGACGTACCACAACGCCCTGCGACCGCAGTCCGGCAGCCAGTTCCGCCCCCTCTCGCTGGGGGTGACGAGCAAAAAGAAAATTAGCGCTGGACGGCAGCACGTCGAAGCCTCGCGTTTCCAGAGCTAAAGTCAGCTGTTCACGGTTTTCCATCACCTCGCAACGCGCCTGCTGAAAGTAGGCATCATCCTCAAACGACGCTACCGCCCCTGCAATGGCCAGCTGATCCAGTGGGTAGGGATTGAAGCTGTTCTTGACCCGCTCCAGGGCTTCGATCAGGTCTTGGTGGCCAAGGGCAAAACCCACCCGCAGCCCCGCCAGGGAGCGGGACTTCGACAGTGTCTGGATCACCAGCAGGTTGGGATAGCGGTTCACCAGCACTGCAGCGGATTCGGCGCCAAAATCCACATAGGCCTCATCCACCATCACCACCACATCCGCATTGGCGACGAGCACCGCCTCAATATCGGCAAGTGTCAGAGCCATCCCCGTAGGGGCATTGGGGTTGGGGAAAATAACGCCGCCAGCCGCAGCGAAGTAATCCGCTGGCCGAATACTGAAATCCTCCGCCAGCGGCACCTGCCGCCCGTCAATACCATAGAGTCCGCAGTACACCGGATAAAAGCCGTAAGAAATATCCGGAAACAAAACCTCGCCCTTGCCCGTGAAAAACGCTTGAAAGGCGTGGGCCAGCACTTCGTCAGAGCCATTGCCGACAAATACCTGCTCCACCGCCAGGTCGTGATAGGTGGCAATGGTCGTCTTGAGGCGGCCGATGTCCGGTGGTGGATAGAGCCGCAGGTTGTCGCCAGTGGCAGCAGCGATGGCTGCCAGCACTTTGGGGGACGGCCCAAAGGGGTTCTCGTTGGTGTTGAGCTTGACCAGGTTGGTGAGGGTAGGCTGTTCACCCGGCACATAAGGCTCCAGCCGCGTCACCAGGTCACTCCAGTACTTGCTGGCCATCAATTGTTCTCCTCTGGCACCCGATAGCGGGCCGAACGCGCATGGGCATCTAGCGACTCACCCCTTGCCAGCACATCGGCGATGCGTCCCAAAGTGGCTGCCCCCTCGGGTGAACAGTGGATCACCGACGAGCGCTTCTGAAAGTCATAAACACCCAGGGGGGACGAAAATCGTGCTGTCGCCGAGGTGGGTAACACATGATTGGGGCCGGCGCAGTAATCGCCGATGGCCTCAGCGGTGTGGCGACCGAGGAAGATGGCGCCAGCGTGGCGGATACGGGGCAGCAGCGCCTCGGCGTCAGCCACCGACAGCTCCAGGTGCTCCGGTGCGATCCGGTTAATGAGCTCCACCGCTTCGTCGAGATCCTGTACTTTGATCAAGGCGCCGCGATTGGCCAGAGAAGCCGCAATAATATCAGCGCGGTCCATGGTGGGCAGCAGTTTCGCCATGCTGGCTTGTACCTGGTCGAGGTAGTCGGCGTCAGGGCACAACAGGATAGACTGGGCATCCTCGTCGTGCTCGGCCTGGGAGAACAGGTCCATGGCGATCCAGTCCGGATCGGTGAGCCCGTCGCACACCACCAGAATCTCCGAGGGGCCGGCCACCATGTCGAGTCCCACCTGCCCGAATACCGCGCGCTTGGCGGTCGCTACATAAATATTGCCAGGACCGACGATCTTGTCCACCCGCGGTACAGTTTCGGAGCCATAGGCCAGGGCGGCCACCGCCTGGGCACCGCCCAGCGTAAAGACACGATCGACACCGGCGATGGCAGCTGCCGCCAGCACCAGTGGGTTCAGCTCACCCTCCGGCGCCGGCACTACCATGATGATCTCGCCAACCCCGGCCACCTTGGCAGGAATGGCGTTCATCAAGACTGATGAGGGGTAGCTCGCCTTGCCACCGGGCACATAGATGCCTACCCGGTCCAGAGCCGTGACCTGTTGGCCGAGACGGGTGCCGTCGGGCTCGGTGAAGTGCCAGGATTCCTGCTTCTGGTGCTGGTGATAATGGCGGATACGCTGCGCTGCAGCTTCCAGCGCCGCCCGTGCGTCGGGGGCGATGGAGACCAGCGCCTCGTCGAGGTGGGCACGGGGGATCTCCAGCTCTGCGGCTGAAGCGAGCGTGCGTCGATCGAAGCGGTTGGTCAACTCTACCAGAGCGGCATCGCGGCGGGCGCGCACTGCGGCAATGATATCGGCCACAGCATTGGCGACCTCGGTATTGGATACGGCCTCCCAGGCCAGCAGGGCATCGAGGCGGGCATCGAAGTCCGCTTGCGCAGTGGAGAGGCGAGCTATGGTTGCCACTGTCAGTCTGTCCTCACGGTTTGGGTTGCAGAGCTTTTGGTTACTGGCTTTTAGTACTGGCTGTTACTTACTGGATAGTGCTTACAGAGTGAACACCCATCGATGATCACCCCGCCTTGGGGACCTCCAGAGCCGCAGCCAGCTGGTCGAGCAAGGGCTGGATAGCGCCGTGCTTGGTCTTCATGGACACGCGGTTAACAATCAGCCGGGAACTGATCTCGGCGATGGCTTCGCGGGGCTCGAGGCCGTTGGCTCTGAGGGTATTGCCGGTATCGACAATATCGACAATCTCATCTGCCAGCGCCATGATCGGTGCCAGCTCCATAGCACCATAGAGCTTGATGATATCTGCCTGACGGCCCTGCTCAGCGTAGTAGCGGCGGGCCACATTTACATATTTGGTAGCCACCCGGATACGGCCATTGCGCGGCGGCACTCCTGCCTCTGCAGCAGTCATCAGCTTGCAGCGGGCGATCTTTAAATCGAGGGGCTCGTAAAAGCCGTGCCCACCATGCTCCATCAGCGTGTCCTTACCAGACACCCCGAGGTCTGCAGCGCCGTACTGCACATAGGTAGGCACGTCGGAGCCGCGTAAAATCAGCAGGCGCACACCAGCGCGGCTGGTGGGAAATACCAGCTTGCGGCTGGCCCCCATATCCTCCAGAGGCTCAATGCCGGCCCGCGCCAGCAGAGGCAGGGTTTCCTTGAGAATGCGCCCCTTGGTGAGGGCTATGGTCAGTTCACTCATCGGACAGTTCCGTTCGTCATCAAGACATGGTCGTTCATCATCGGTCACACAATACGCTGGATATCAGCACCCAGCTGACGCAGTTTTTCCTCGATACACTCGTAACCGCGGTCGATATGGTAAATGCGATCCACCAGGGTTTCACCTTTCGCCACCAGGCCTGCAATCACCAAGCTGGCCGAAGCCCGCAGATCAGAGGCCATCACTGGCGCCCCCTTGAGGGTCTCGACACCGGTAATAATGGCAGTATTACCTTCCAGAATAATTTTGGCTCCCATGCGGTTCAGCTCATGGGTCTGTATCAAACGATTCTCAAAAATAGTTTCGGTGACTGCGCCGGTACCCTCTGCCACGGCATTGACGGTGGTAAGCTGGGCCTGCATGTCAGTGGGAAAAGCCGGGTAAGGCGCGGTCCGCAGATTGACCGCCTTGGGGCGTTTGCCATGCATATCCAAACTGATCCAATCGGGGCCAGTTTGGATATCGGCACCGGCTTCCTGGAGCTTGAGCAACACCGCTTCCAGGGTGTGCGGGTCGATATCCCGCAGCTTGACCTTGCCGCGAGTGGCGGCAGCAGCGGCCAGAAAAGTCCCCGCCTCGATACGGTCAGGCATCACCCGGTAGTGGCCGCCGTGGAGGCTCTCCACACCATGCACGACCAGTGTATCGCTACCGGCGCCTTCCACCCTGCCACCCATCACATTGATAAAGTTGGCCAGATCGACAATTTCCGGCTCCCGTGCGGCGTTTTCGATCACACTGGTGCCTTTGGCCAGAGCCGCCGCCATCATCAGATTTTCGGTACCGCCGACGGTGACAATATCGAACAACAGGTGTGCAGCGCGCAAACCTCCGTCGGGTGCTTTGGCGCGAATATAACCGCCGTCAATCTCAATGCTCGCTCCCATTGCCTCCAGGCCGCGCAGGTGCAGATCCACTGGTCGGCTGCCAATGGCACAGCCGCCGGGGAACGAAACATGGGCTTCGCCAAAGCGGGCCAGCAGCGGGCCCAGCACCAGAATGGAGGCGCGCATGGTTTTCACCAAATCGTAGGGCGCCACCAGGCTGGTGATGTTGCGGGCATCGATGTCGATGTGCATCTTTTCATCGAGCACCATTTCAACACCGAGGCAGCCCAGCAGTTCGAACATGGTGGTGACATCGTTGAGGTGTGGCACATTGGAGAGCGTAACCACGTCGTCCACCAACAGGGTGGCGGCTAGAATCGGCAGTGCTGCGTTTTTGGAACCGGAAACGCGAACCTCTCCCGCCAGGGGCGCACCGCCCCGTATGAGCAATTTATCCATGGCAAACCTTGTCTGGTGCGGCGAACACAGGCCCGCCGAGAACGCGTCGATCAGGCCTGTGCAGCCAGTTCCGCTGGGGTAAGGGTACGCATATTCACAGCGTGCAGCGCACCGCTGGCGATTTCAGCATTAAGAGCCGCATACACCATTTGCTGACGCTTGATGGTACGCAGCCCTTCGAACTGGCTGCTGACTACCACTAAATTGAAATGCCGACCATCGCCCTCCACCTGAATATTGGCATCCGGGAAGGCAGTGGCGAGTAATGTCTTGATATCTTCTGGGTTCATGTGCTGTCCGTAGAATGGGCTCAGTTGTGGGGGCTGTACCACTCAGTTATCGACGACCTTGTCGACGAGGGCAGGGCCGCGCACTATACCATTCCGGCCCCTGGCGCGGAACACTCGCCATGCCGAGCGGCTTTACAACAAATAGCGCCAGCAGGTTCCCTTGCTTCCCGCCACGGTTATAATCCCGGGCTCAACCCGGGAAACAGCATGACTGACACATCGTATATCGCTTCGGCGCGCCGCACCGTACAACTGGAAGCCGAGGCTGTACAAAGTCTCGCAACACGTATCGATGGCAATTTTGCCCGCGCCTGCGAGCTGATTCTAGCCTGCCGGGGACGCACCATCGTCACCGGCATGGGCAAGTCCGGCCATATCGGCCGCAAGATTGCCGCAACCCTGGCCAGCACCGGCTCACCAGCCTTTTTCGTGCACCCCGGTGAGGCGAGCCACGGAGATCTGGGGATGATCACCAGCGAAGATGTCGTGATCGCCATCTCCAGCTCCGGCTCCAGCGCCGAAGTGGTCACCCTGTTACCCCTGATCAAACGCCTAGGCACTCCTCTGATCAGCATGACGGGTAACTCTAGCTCTCCACTGGCCAAGTTTGCCGATGCCCTGATCGACATCAGTGTCACCAAAGAGGCCTGCCCTCTCAACCTCGCCCCGACCACCAGCACTACTGTTACTTTGGTAATGGGCGACGCCCTGGCCATCGCCCTCCTCGAAGCGCGGGGCTTCACCGCCGAAGAGTTTGCCATGTCTCACCCCGGTGGCGCTCTCGGGCGCAAGCTGTTGCTGCGGGTGGGCGATATCATGCACAGTGGTGATCAGGTGCCGCGGGTGACAGAAACCAGCCTGCTGCGCCACGCCCTGCTGGAAATGACCGAAAAGGGGTTCGGTATGACCACCGTGGTATCACCACAAGACGAGTTGCTCGGTGTTTTCACAGACGGCGACCTGCGCCGCGCCGTAGACCAGGGCGTAGATATCAACTCGGTGCCAGTGGCGGCCGTCATGACACGCAACTGTAAAACAGTGGCTGCCGACAGCCTGGCCGCCGAGGCCCTGCATATCATGGAAACCGGCAAAATCACGGCCCTGGTTGTGGAAGACGCCAAGCACCACCCCGTGGGGGTAATCCATATGCACGACATTCTCCGTGCCGGCATTATCTGATTTCGAGGCTTGAACGATGCCAGTGAACCCTGAAACTGCAGCACGCACTATTCGACTGCTGTTACTCGACGTGGACGGCGTGCTTACCGACGGTCGCCTTTACTACAGCAACAACGGCGAGGAGCTGAAGGCCTTCCATATTCAGGATGGCCTCGGCATCAAATTGCTCCAACGCCAGGGTATCGAGGTGGGCATTATTACCGGTCGCACCTCCGCGCTGCTGGCGCGACGCGCTGCCGAACTGGGAATCCAGCGGGTTATTCAGGGCCGCGAAGACAAATCCTGCGCCCTGGATGAGTTGCTGGCGAACACAACCCTGACTCTGGAACAGATCGCCTTTATGGGTGACGACCTGCCCGACCTGCCAGCGATGGCGCGGGTGGGCTTGGCACTCACTGTAGCCGACTGCAGCTCTACCGTGGCTGAGCGCGCTCACTGGCAGGCGCGCCGAGGCGGTGGGCGGGGCGCAGTCCGCGAGGCAGCAGAATTCATTCTCCGCGCCCAGGGCAAGCTGGACGCAGCCCTTGAGGGCTACAGCGGGTGAAACAGCTCCAGGTAAAAAAATCCACATGAAAAACTTGCTGATGCTTATTGCCGTGCTGGCCGTGTCCGCTTTGTTCCTGATTTTTTGGGACTCGCCGCCGGAGATGTTCGGTACTCGCAAGACTCGCATTGAGTCCCTGCCTACCGCAGATAGCTATATGCGCACTACCGTCACCTCTCACTTCAATGCCGAGGGTGTGGAAGCCTATACCCTCAGGGCAGAAACAGGGCTCTACTACAGTGCCGCTGACCGCTTCGAACTGGAAAACCCGAACCTGCTGGCGCGCCACGAGCGGGAAGAAACGTCGCCCTGGCATGTCACTGCCAACGAAGCCCACACTGAGGATAATGGCCAGCGGGTCGTATTGAGTGGCGATGTCCACGCCTGGCAGGATAGCCAGACAGGACAAAACACCTTCACCACAGGTATCCTACACTTCCTCCCCGAAGATAATCGGGCGGAAACAGACGACCAGGTCACCCTCGCCTACCCGGGAGGCCAGACCACCGGCATCGGCATGCGGGCCGACTTCAACGCCCGTACCTACCACATTCTTAAACAGGTCCAGGGCACACACCATGCGCGTTAGCGGGAAGCTCATCACCAACATCGCCACAGTCGCTGCCCTCGGCATTGCACTACTCGCCAGCAGCGCCATGGCGCTGCCCAGCGATCCCCGACAACCCATCGAAATCGAGGCCGGCAGCGCCATGCGCGACGAGCGCCAGGGAGTAACCATCTACGAGCGGGATGTCACCATTCGCCAGGGCAGCATTCTCATCAACGCTGATAAAGTGACAGTGCACAGTGCTGGCAACCAGGTCGATCACATCGTTGCCACCGGCCGACCGGCCCACTACCAGCAACAGATGAAGCCCGGTGAGAGCCCGGTTGTAGCCCGCGCTGGCACTATCGAGTACCAGCTGGCGGCGGACCAGATTCACCTGGTGGGCGATGCCAGCCTCGAACAGGATGGCACCACCCTCACCGGCAATCGTATCGACTACGACCTGCGCCAGGAGGTAATCCGCGCCAGCGGCGACAACGCTGAAGGGGGCCGCATTCGCATGGTCATCCCGCCCGACCAGCAACGCAGCGAGCCGCCGCCTGCCACCAGCCAACCTGCGCCAGAGCCACTTGGGAACCCAGAGCCACCTGAGGAAGAAGCAGAAGCCCCTGCAGCAGAAGAGGACGGCACACAATGAGACTGCTGCGCGTCGAGCACCTCGCAAAAAGCTACAAAAAGCGCCAAGTCATCGCCGATGTCTCCCTACAGGTAGCCAGCGGGCAGATTGTCGGCCTGCTGGGACCCAACGGTGCCGGTAAAACCACCTGCTTCTACATGATCGTCGGTCTCGTGGCCCAGGATCATGGCCGCATCTTTATCGATGACCGCGAAGTGACGCGCCTGCCTATGCACGGTCGCGCCCGCGCCGGCATCGGCTATCTGCCCCAGGAGGCCTCGGTGTTCCGCAAGCTGAGCGTCGAGGACAACATTCTCGCCATTCTCGAAACCCGCAAGGATCTCAACCGTGCGGCGCGACACGAGCGCCTGGAAGGCCTCCTCCACGAGTTCCATATTGACCATATCCGCAAGTCCCTTGGCATGAGCCTGTCCGGCGGTGAGCGGCGGCGGGTGGAGATTGCCCGGGCCTTGGCCACCGAACCGGCCTTCATCCTGCTCGATGAGCCTTTTGCCGGCGTCGACCCAATCTCCGTCAACGACATCAAGATGATTGTTCGCCATCTGCGGGACAAGGGCATCGGTGTCCTGATTACCGACCACAACGTGCGTGAAACCCTCGATATCTGCGAGCGGGCATATATCGTCGGCGAGGGCCGGGTAATTGCCGAGGGCAGTGCAGAGCAAATTCTTGGCGACGCCAAAGTACGAGAGATTTATTTGGGAGAGCATTTCTCTCTGTAAGTCTCGCTCGGGTATCAGCCACTCCGCTGATCTACCTCAAGCTGATCTATCTCAAAGTAGCGGCACATCTTTTGCTTGCCCGATTGCCTGAATGTTTCTGCGGGGCTACACTCAGCTGTAACGGAGATACTTTTACGCAGTAGCTGAATGAGACAATCCCTGCAGTTAAAAATTGGCCAACAGCTGACCATGACCCCTCAGCTGCAGCAGGCCATCCGACTATTGCAGCTGTCGTCCCTGGATCTGCACCAGGAGATCCAGCAAGCGCTTTACTCCAACCCTCTGCTGGAAATGGCCGAGGAGTTCGAAAATACTACCGACACCCTTGAACAAACTGCCGAAGACCCTCTCACCGCTGACCGCGAGTGGGAGGATGCTCCTATTCCCGAGGAGCTCCCGGTAGACGCCAAGTGGGACGATATTTACCCGGCGGCCCCCAGCCCGGTACAACCCGGCACCGACAATCGCGATTTCGAGAGCTTCCATAGCGTTACTGAGTCCCTGCGGGACCACCTGCACTGGCAGCTCAACCTCACCACCATGTCCCCCCTCGACAACCTGATTGCTACCGCCATCATCGACGCTATCGACGATGATGGCATGCTCGGCACCCCGATCGCTGACATTCACGAAGCCTTCGAAGGGGTGGAGCTGGACGAAGTGATGGCTGTGCTTCACCGCGTCCAACAGTTCGACCCACCGGGAGTCGGCGGGGCCGACCTGCGTGAGTGCCTGCTCATCCAGCTGGGTCAGTTCGCCCCGGATACACCCTGCCTGGCCGAGGCCAAGCAGCTGGTAGACCGTCACCTGTCGCTGGTAGCAGAGCGCGATTTCAATCAGCTGAGCCGCAAAACCGGCTTCGAGCCCGACGACATCACCGCCGCCATCCGCCTGATTCAGACTCTCTCACCGCGACCCGGTGAGCATATCGGTAGCGGCGACACCGAATATGTAGTACCCGATGTCAGGGTTGAAAAAGTCAACGGCAGCTGGCTAGTGACCCTCAACGACGACATCGCACCACGCATCTGCATCAACCAGCAATATGCCGCCTTGGTGAAACGCGCCGACCACAGCGATGACAACACCTTTCTGCGCAGTCAGCTGCAAGAGGCACGCTGGTTCCTGCGCAGCCTGGAAAGCCGCAACGAAACCCTGCTGCGAGTTTCCAGCTGTATTGTCGAGATGCAGCGCGGCTTTCTGGAAAAAGGCCCGGAAGCCATGCGCCCCATGGTGCTGGCAGATATTGCCGAGCGCCTGGAACTACACGAATCCACTATTTCTCGAGTCACCACGCAGAAATATATCGACACTCCCCAGGGAGTTTTCGAACTCAAGTATTTTTTCTCCAGCCATGTCAGCACCAATAGTGGTGGTGAGTGCTCCTCCACCGCCATCCGTGCCATGCTGAAAAAAATGATCGACACGGAAAACCCCGACAAGCCCTTGAGTGACAACCGCCTCGCCACCCTATTCGAGGAGCGCGGCATCCAAGTGGCGAGGCGCACCGTGGCCAAGTACCGGGAGGCTATGGGTATACCCACCTCCAGTGAACGCAAACGATTCAAACAGGGCGCCTGTTAGCCTTTTCAACCAGGTGGCAGTCAGCCCTTCAACCCAGCAAGGAGATCGTCATGCAACTTAATATCAGTGGACACCACCTCGATATCACCGATTCGATCCGCGACTATGTCACTAGCAAGCTGTCGCGGCTGGAGCGCCACAACGATCGTATTACCAGCACCAATGTCATTCTCTCCGTCGACAAACTGATCCAGAAAGCCGAAGCCACCGTACTAGTCAGCGGCGGTGAATTTTTTGCCGATTCTCAACACGAAGACCTGTACGCTGCTATCGATACCCTGGTGGATAAACTCGACCGCCAGCTCATCAAACACAAGGAAAAGCAACGGGGTCACTGATTACACCCATGAACATTGCCAAGCTTCTCACCCTCGATCGCACCCACTGCAATATCGAGGGGGTGAGTAAAAAGCGGGTGCTGGAAAACCTCTCTCTGTTTCTCAATGACGGTGAGGGCGGTCTTTCCGGCACCGATTCTGACGCCATCTATCAAAAACTGCTGGAGCGCGAGCGTTTGGGCAGCACCGGGATAGGATCCGGTGTGGCTGTCCCCCATTGCCGGGTGCCGGGCTGCAGCAAGATCACCGGCGTGTTGCTTAAGCTCAGCGATCAAGTGGACTTTGACGCCATCGACGGCAAGCCTGTCGACCTGGTGTTTGCTTTGATGGTGCCTCAAGAGCATAGCGATGAGCACCTCAAGGCGCTGGCCGCCATTGCTGAGCTTATGCAAAGCGAGGAGGTGCGCCAGCGCCTGCGCGCTGCGACCAGCGACCTCGATCTGTTCAATCTCGCCACCGAGTACGCTGGCTAATGAACAACAGCGCCGCGCCGCTGATGCGCCTGGTTGTTATCAGTGGTCGCTCTGGCTCCGGCAAGAGCACGGCGCTGCACATCCTCGAAGACCTTGGCTTTACCTGTATTGACAACTTACCGGCCGGCCTTCTACCCGCTCTGTTCGCCGAGCTATCCAACGTCTCGAGTCGCGCCCCCAGCCAGATCGCGGTCGGCATCGACGCACGCAACCTGGGGGGCAAGCTGGACGAGCTGCCGCAGATTCTGGAAAAGCTCCGCGCCTCAGGGGTGCTCTGCGATGTCGTCTATCTCGACGCCCGTACCCCGACACTGCTCCGCCGCTACAGCGAAACTCGCCGCAAGCACCCTCTCAGTACACTCAACATCGACCTCAAGCAGGCCCTGGCTCTGGAGCGGGATATTCTCGACCCCGTGGCCGCCATCGCCAATCGCCAGATCGACACGACCAATATGACCCTGCACCAGTTGCGGGATCTGGTAAGAAAGCAGATCGTGCCGGGCAGCGAAGGCGATATGGCCATCCTGTTCCACTCCTTTGGCTTCAAGCACGGCGTTCCCCTTGATGCTGATTTTGTCTTCGATGTGCGCAACCTGCCCAACCCCTACTGGAAGCCGGAGTTGCGCCACTTCACAGGTCGCGATCCGGAAGTCATTGCCTTTCTCGAGTCGCAGACCGAAGTCGCCGCCATGCTCGCCGATCTGATCGGCTTTTTCAGTCGCTGGCTGCCGCGCCTCGTGGCCAGCAATCGCAGCTATCTGACCATTGCCATCGGCTGCACCGGTGGCCAGCACCGCTCTGTCTATATTGCCAGCCGTTTGCACGAGCATTTCAGCCGCCAGTACTCTAATATCCAACTTCAGCACCGCGAGCTGCTAGATTCACCAAGCCGGTCGTCCCCATGACCGCCTAAAGTAAAAAAATGACCCCACGATGATCGAAACAGACCTCACTATCACCAATAAGCTTGGCCTTCACGCCCGCGCTGCAGCCAAGCTGGCCTCCACCGCGAACACCTTCACTTGTGCCATTCGCACCGGTCGGAATGGCAAGCTGGTCGACGCCAAAAGCGTCATGTCACTGATGCTGTTGGCAGCAAGCCAGGGCAGTGTCCTGCACTTTCTGTTCGACGGCAGCGACGAGGAGCTCGCCTGCCAGGCTATTAGTGACCTGCTCGCCGATGGCTTCGGAGAGGAGCAGTAGCGGCTTTTCTTCGAGTTTCACCTCGCTGTCAGCGACACCTGATCCTCGCCAACACTCTCACGCTGCTACCTCTTGCCGACAAGAGGCTCCTGTCGCTCTCGCTCTGTTGTGAAAACCGCTGACACGGGGCGATTGCGGTAGCACGGTCACATTCCTGTCGATACACTAAGGGCCTATCGGCCATACTGGCGAGCGCTGACAAGCCAGTTGCCCAGCCCGTACTCAGGGAGACCATCGGTGACCATCAAATCCA
>JALNZZ010000091.1 GCA_023229065.1 Porticoccaceae bacterium | reverse complement strand
CCCTTGGTGTCGGTAAAGCGCAGATCAATCCAGCGAATTTCGTGTTCCTTGATGAGTGTCAGCGTTTTTTGTGACATGGAGCTCTCCACATGAGGTTCGGTAATTCCAATGTTGTTTGATTGCCACCAAGGTGGGTTGTCGGCATAAAACAGGTTCCAGCCTTTCACGCAAGGCAAACAATGTGCCAAAACGGTTTGCCGGCTTTGGTCGGGCGGGCGGGGCAAAAGGTTAGCGCTGGCCGTGGTGGGGCACCATTTGAGTGCAGGCTCTGGTTGCGCTGCCTTGTTTTGGTGCGTCCATCCAGCTGAGTTACGCTCATTGTGCCTCAAGCAGCAGCAAGCCGGAAGAGGTCACTGGAAGAGGATAGCGGTATATAGGGCTGGATCGGTACTTGAGACGGTATAGTCTCTTGAGGTCTTTATGCGCAGCCGGGAGTCAGCAGGTATAATTCGCGCTCTCCTTCTATGTGATCGTCCGTTTCATGCATTTTATCATCAAGCTGTTTCCCGAAATTACCATCAAGAGCAACCCGGTGCGCAAGCGGCTCACCCGTCAGCTGCGAGACAACCTGCGGCGCCTGTTAGTGCCACTGGACCCGCGTATCTCGGTAGTTCGTGACTGGGAAAAGCTCGAGGTCGAGGGGCCGGAAGATCGTGAGGATCTCGCGCCCGCTGTGGCTGAGGTGCTGGCGTCGACTCCGGGCATCGCCAAGTTTGCGCGGGTCGATGTCTTCCCTCTCACAACATTGGAAGAAATATGCGATCACGTCATGGCTGGCTGGGGCGAGCGGATACGCGACAAGACCTTCTGTGTCCGCGTCAAGCGCACCGGGGCGCATGACTTCAAGTCGATGGACGTCGAGCGCCTGGTGGGAGCGGGGTTGCTCAGCCTTGGCACCAGTGCGGGGGTCAATCTGCGTCATCCACAGGTGGTGGTTCACATCGAAATTCGCGGTGACCAGGTATTTGTGCTGCACGATAGTCGGCAGGGCCTGGGGGGGTTTCCGCTCGGCACGCAGGATGCTGTGTTGTCATTGATTTCAGGTGGCTTTGACTCCACGGTGGCCAGCTATCTGACCATGAAGCGTGGCTTGCTCACTCATTTTTGTTTCTTCAACCTGGGTGGTCGTGCCCATGAACTCGGGGTAAAAGAGGTTGCGGAGTTTCTGTGGCGAAAATTTGGCGCTACCCACCGGGTGCGCTTTATTACTGTACCTTTCGAAGAGGTGGTGAGCGAAATTCTTACCAAAGTAGACAACAGCCATATGGGCGTTGTACTCAAGCGTATGATGATTCGCGCCGCCAATCAGGTAGCGGCCACGCTGGAGGTCGGCGCCCTTGTCACTGGCGAAAGCGTTGCCCAGGTATCGAGCCAGACCCTGGCCAACCTCTGTATCATTGATGAAGTGTCGGACAGGTTAACCCTGCGGCCACTGGCGGTGATGGATAAGGGTAATATCATCGATATTGCACGCGCCATTGGCACTGAGCAGTTTGCGGCCAATATGCCCGAGTACTGCGGCGTGATTTCGGTCAAGCCTAAAACCCGTGCCAAGCGTGAGCGGATCGCCCGTGAGGAAGCCTATTTCGATATGGCGGTGCTGGAGCGTGCAGTGGCTGCCCGGCGGGTGGAGAACATCGACGAATTGTTGCGAGCAGACTTGGAAGCGGTACAGGCTGGGGTGCCGATCTATGCTACACCGCAGCCCGGCGCGGTGATTATCGATGTCCGGCACCCTGATGAAATTGCCCGTCAGGCGCTTCAGGCTGGCAGTGCCACTGTGATGGCCATTCCGTTCTATAGTCTGGACAAAGCAGCGGCAACATTAGATGGCGAGCAACATTATCTGTTGTACTGTGACCGCGGGGTCATGAGCCGTCTCCACGCTGAGTTGCTGTACGAAAAAGGCTATACAAACATCGGTGTGTATCGGCCAGGCGGGTGAGATCAAGAACGGTTGAAGAGGAAAGGGAGCTGAAAACGGCTTTTCAATCCCCTTACTTCTTGCTCTGCCAAGAATAATGTGACTTCAGGGAGGTGGCCCTCTATAATCCCGGCCTCCTTTTACAGTGCCCCCTCTCCCATGAGTATTCAGAACCTCCGAAATATAGCCATCATCGCCCACGTCGACCACGGTAAAACGACCTTGGTGGACAAGCTATTGCGTCTGTCTGGCACCCTGGACCGCAAGGAGCTGGAAAATGAGCGGGTCATGGACAGTGATGACCAGGAAAGAGAGCGGGGTATCACCATTCTGGCGAAGAACACGGCGCTGAAATGGAATGATTACAACATCAATATTGTCGACACTCCCGGCCACGCCGACTTCGGCGGGGAAGTCGAACGGGTAATGAGCATGGTCGACTGCGTCTTGTTGGTGGTCGACTCCATCGATGGCCCCATGCCTCAGACTCGCTTCGTCACGCAAAAAGCTTTTCAGGCTGGCCTGAATCCGATTGTCGTGGTGAACAAAATCGACCGCCCCGGTGCCCGCCCGGACTGGGTGGTGGATCAGGTGTTTGACCTGTTCGATAACCTCGGTGCCAGCGAGGAGCAGTTGGACTTCCCGATTGTGTATGCCAGTGCCTTGAATGGCATCGCGGGGCTTGATCACGAGAAGCTGGACGACAATATGGATGCCTTGTTCCAGGCCATTGTCGACCATGTGCCAGCACCGAGTGTGGACCTGGACGGGCCATTCCAGATGCAAATTTCCCAGCTGGATTACAACAGCTTTCTGGGTGTGATCGGCGTCGGTCGTATTGCCCGCGGCAAGGTCAAGACCAATACTCCGGTGATCGCCATCGGGGCGGATGGCAAGAAGCGGCAGGGCCGCATTCTCAAGATCATGGGCCATTCCGGTCTGCAGCGCGTTGAGGTAGACCAAGCCCAGGCTGGTGACATCGTATGTGTCAGCGGCATGGATGAGTTGTTTATTTCCGATACGCTGTGCGACCTCAGCCATGTGGAGGCATTGCCCCCCCTGAGTGTCGACGAGCCGACTGTCTCGATGACTTTCCAGGTCAATGACTCGCCGTTCGCTGGCAAAGAAGGCAAGTTTGTCACCAGCCGCAATATTAAGGATCGGCTCGAAAAGGAGTTGCTGCACAATGTGGCGCTGCGGGTTGAGCAGGGCGATAGCCCAGAGAAGTTCAAGGTTTCCGGTCGCGGTGAACTGCACTTGTCGGTATTGATTGAGAACATGCGCCGCGAGGGCTTCGAGCTGGCCGTCGGTCGTCCGGAGGTCGTGATCCGGGAAGTCGATGGCGAGAAGCAGGAGCCCTACGAGAATGTCATTATCGACATCGAAGAGCAGCACCAGGGAGCCCTGATGGAGCAGATGGGGCTGCGCAAAGGGGACCTGACCAATATGGCGCCAGACGGCAAGGGCCGTATCCGCCTGGAATATACCATTCCGGCGCGCGGCCTGATTGGCTTCCGCAACAACTTTTTGACCATGACTTCAGGGACGGGTGTTCTGACCTCCACCTTTAGCCACTATGGCCCTCTAAAAGGTGGTGAGGTTAACCACCGCCTGAACGGTGTCTTGGTATCCATGGCCACCGGTAAGGCGCTGACCTATTCATTGGAAACCCTGCAGAGCCGCGGCAAGCTGTTTCTCGAGCCGGGCCAGGAAATCTACGAAGGCCAGTTGGCTGGCATTCACAGCCGGGACAATGACTTGGTGATCAACCCTACCAAGGGCAAGAAGCTCGACAATATGCGTGCCTCTGGCAAGGATGAGGTCATCGCGCTGGCACCTCCAATCAAGTTTACTCTGGAGCAGGCGCTTGAGTTTATCGATGACGATGAGCTGGTGGAGGTAACCCCCAAGTCCATCCGCCTGCGCAAGAAACTGTTGACCGAGAACGAGCGTAAACGAGCTCAGAAGGCCTGAATTTCTTAGGCTGGGGTGCGCCCAGGGGTGTTATTAGATACAGCGTGAAGTTCAGCGGGCAAGTTGCGAGTATCGAAAGCACCCCACAAGGTGATCGTTTACCATCCCCATAGCCTGCATGTGCGCGTAGCAGATGGTACTGCCAAAAAAGCGCATGCCGCGCTGCTTCATATCCTTGCTGATAGTGTCTGACAGCGGCGTGCTGGCGGGGACTTCAGCCAGGGTAGCAAAGCGGTTGACGATGGGGCTGCCATCGCAGAAGTTCCAGAAGTAATCTGAGAAGCGGCCAAACTCTTCGCGAATAGTAAGAAATACTCGGGCATTGTTGATAGCAGCCTCAATTTTCTGGCGGTTGCGCACAATTCCCGCGTCATTCATCAGTCGCTCCACGCTGCGTTTGTTGAAACGCGCGATCTTCTGGGCATCAAAGCCAGCAAAAGCGCGCCGGTAGTTTTCTCGCTTGCGAAGCACTGTGATCCACGACAGGCCAGCCTGGGCGCTTTCCAGCACCAGAAACTCGAATAACTTATCGTCATCGTAACAGGGCACTCCCCATTCGTTGTCGTGGTAATGTTGGTACAAGGGGTCGCTTCCACACCAGGGGCAGCGGACCAAGGTGTCGGTTGTTGCGGGTTCCATAACCAGGCTCTATTGTCTGTCTCTGCTGTACTATAACAGCAGTTGTCGGCGTTCCGTTTCGCCGCTGTTATAGGTCGTGAGTGAGATTTTCAATGCGAATTCAGTATCCTGCTATCCGCCCCTGCACTGCCCGCCTGGAGAGACGCTGATGCTGGCACTGCTGCAACGAGTTGATAATGCCTCAGTGGTGGTGAGTGGCGAAACAGTGGGTGCCATCGACCAGGGATTGCTGGTCTTTCTCGGTGTGCAGCAGGGCGATGACTTGGCTCACTGTGAGAGGTTGGCAGCCAAAGTGGTGAACTACAGGGTGTTTGCCGATGAGCAAGGGCGGATGAATCGCAGCGTGATAGATAGCGGTGGCGGGGTGCTGGTGGTTTCCCAGTTCACGCTGGCGGCAGATACCCGCAAAGGGTTGCGCCCCAGTTTCACACCGGCTGCGGAGCCGGAGTTGGCAGAAGCCTTGTACGAAGCGTTCATCGCCCAGGTTGGCGTGAGTGTAGCTGGCGTCCAGAGCGGACGGTTCGGTGCCGATATGCGTGTTTCACTTTGCAATGATGGGCCAGTAACATTTCTGCTTTCTTCGTAGGCGTTCTAGCTGAGTGATAACGTCAGAGGGAGTGGCGACAGCGGCTTGGCAATAGTGGCAGGGGGATTTTCCCTGCGCCGGGCGGATACTGCCTCGCCAGCTGAGGGTTGCAACCTGGCAAGGCTAGGGGAAGCTAATAGCCCCGGTACCCTGATAAAGTAGAAATTTGGGTACCGGCGTATTGTCTAGATCTTGCCTAGATCTCAAATGTTGTCTTGAGTTTCTTCTCGACGGGTACCAGCTGGAGAGTGGTATAGATCGGCACCCCGTTTTTATAGTCGGGGTAGGACTCGCCCTGAATCAATGGCTGCAAGTAGTCTCGGGCTTTATCGGTGATGCCAAAACCATCGCTGGTGATGAAGTCGCGAGGCATCATCTTTTCCACGTTGGCAACCTTGTCCAGCGGCGCCTCGCCGAGACTCCAGCTGTAGTCCTTACCCTTGCTGCGCTCGATAGTCACCATCACGGCATTCTTGCCTGCCAGTGCGTACTCCACCGCCGCTTTGCCAACGGCGTAGGCCTGTTCCACATCGGTGGCGGAGGCGATATGACGCGCTGAGCGCTGCAGGTAGTCGGCCAGTGCCCAGTGATATTTGTAGCCGAGCTTCTCTTTGACCAGCGCTGCGAGGGTAGGTGCCACGCCGCCCAGCTGCTTGTGACCGAAAGCATCGGTGTGAGCGGAGGCGGCCACTAAAGTGCCGTCTTGATACTGGGTGCCTTCGGAGGCGACGATCACGCAGTAGCCCTTATTCTTGACCGTGGCTTCAACTTTCTTCAGAAACTGATCTTCGGAAAAGGGAATTTCCGGGAACAGGATGATGTGTGGAGCATCGCCCTCTGTGGCGGCTGCGAGCCCTCCGGCGGCTGCGATCCAGCCGGCGTGGCGACCCATTACTTCGAGTATAAATACCTTGGTGGATGTTTCGCACATGGAGGCGACATCAAGGCTCGCCTCGCGAGTGGAGACGGCCACATACTTGGCAACCGAGCCAAAGCCGGGACAGCAGTCGGTAAAAGGAAGATCGTTGTCGACGGTTTTGGGAATGTGGATAGCCTGGATGGGATAGCCCATCTTTTCAGAGAGCTGTGATACCTTGAGGCAGGTGTCGGCAGAATCGCCGCCACCGTTATAGAAGAAGTAACCGATATTGTGCGCCTTGAAGACTTCGATCAGACGTTCGTATTCAGCGCGGTTTTCCTCCAGGCTCTTAAGCTTGTAGCGACACGAGCCAAAGGCGCCGGCAGGCGTACTTTTGAGGCCGGCAATAGCGCTGGTGCTTTCCTTGCTGGTGTCGATTAGCTCTTCGCGGAGAGCGCCGATGATACCGTTGCGTCCGGCGTACACTTTGCCAATCTTGTCTTGATGAAGGCGTGCTGTTTCGATAACACCAGAGGCGCTGGCATTGATCACGGCGGTGACGCCGCCAGACTGGGCATAAAAGGCGTTCTTCTTGGGCATCGCATCCTCGGAGTGGGTCGTCTGTTCAGAGGGCGGCAATGATACTGTAATCGACTACTCATTGCACAAAGGCACTTGCTGTGAGTTTAGGGAGCCAGAGTGCGAAGAGCCTAGAGGTTTTCGCTGCTACCTCAGTGCTGTGGCAGTGCTCTTGCCGGAGTGCCATAATCCCGCCTCCTAAACAGCCCGAACAGACTTTGATGCACATCCATATTCTCGGCATTTGCGGTACCTTTATGGGCAGCCTAGCGATACTCGCGCGGGAGGCGGGGCATCGGGTAACTGGCTCTGATGCCAACGTTTACCCTCCCATGAGCACCCAGCTGGAGCTGGCCGGCATCAACCTTACAGAAGGCTACGACCCCGCACAGCTCGAGCCGGCCCCAGATCTGGTAGTGGTGGGCAATGCGCTGTCTCGAGGCAACCCCTGTGTTGAATATGTGTTAGATCGCGGGTTGCCCTACACGTCGGGCCCGCAATGGTTGGGGGACTTTTTCTTGCGCGACAAGTGGGTGATGGCGGTGGCCGGCACCCATGGCAAAACCACGACCACTGCCATGCTTGCCTGGATCCTCGAGGATGCGGGTATGGCACCGGGGTTTCTTATTGGCGGAGTGCCGGGTAATTTCGAAGTATCAGCACGCAATGGTGCAACACCGTTTTTCGTTGTGGAAGCCGATGAATATGACACGGCTTTTTTTGACAAGCGATCGAAGTTCGTACACTACCGCCCGCGCACTCTCGTTCTCAATAATCTGGAGTTTGACCACGCCGATATCTTCGCCGACCTTGCCGCCATTCAGACGCAGTTCAGCCATCTGGTCCGCACCGTGCCGCGGGAGGGGCGTATCCTCCGGGCAGCAGCCGACGACAATCTTGCGGCCACCCTGAAGCGCGGTTGCTGGACACCGGTGGAGTCTTTCGGTGCCGATGGTGACTGGAGCTATATTCTACACAGCGAGGACGGCAGCGATTTCAGTGTGATATGTGCCTCAGAAAATGTGGGCCGTGTGCGCTGGGGCCAGACAGGCATCCACAATGTGCATAATGGATTGGCGGCAATCGCTGCGGCGCGTCATGTGGGAGTTGCACCGGCGATAGCATGTGAGGCTCTGGGCAGGTTCGTCGGGGTCAAACGGCGTATGGAGTTGATAGGCGAGAGGGCAGGAGTGCAGGTCTATGATGATTTTGCACACCACCCCACTGCGATCGCCACGACCCTTGACGGTCTGCGCAAGCGGGTGGGCAGTGAGCGTGTCGTGGCCGTTATCGAGCCGCGCTCCAACACCATGAAGCTCGGCATTCACAAGGACCAGTTGGCGCAGGCCGTTGCTGAGGCAGACCAGGTATTATGGTTTCAGCCCGATAATCTCGACTGGTCACTGCAGGAAGTCTGCGAGCGCAGCCCTGTGCCGGCTGCGACTTACAGCGCTATTGATGAACTGGTGGCTGCGACTTGTGCGGCTGCGGCAGGCCCCTGTCATGTCGTGATCATGAGCAACGGTGGCTTTCAGGGCTTCCACCATCTCTTGCTGTCCGCCTTGAAGGGGGACGATGATGAAAAATCCAGTGAGGAGGAAAGTAATGCCTGACTTCCACCGTACAGTGACCTTGGCAATGACCGGTGCGTCCGGTGCTGCTTATGGTTTGCGTTTGCTGGACTGTTTGGTGCAAGCAAGAGTCCAAGTTTACTTCTTGCTGTCGAGTGCTGCCCGCATTGTCGTGGAGACCGAGACTGAGCTGGAGTTGCCCCCCGACGAGCGGTTAGAGGCATTTTTGA
>JALNZZ010000090.1 GCA_023229065.1 Porticoccaceae bacterium | reverse complement strand
CCGCATCGGTTTCATCCACATCGCCGTCACGAAGCATGTAGTGACCTTTAATACGTGCCTTGCTGGTCAGCTTGTACTCAGCACCAACGCCGTATACCTCACTGTCCAGAGCATCGTTGACATCGTGATCGATAGTCTGGAAAAAACCTACCAGCAGCAGATCAGAAGTGGCCTGGAAACCGGCGGCAACACGAAAACCGTCGCGCTCACCGCGGTTGCTATCGTCGGCATAGGTTTCGTAAGCAGCGGCGAAGCTAAGCGGACCAGAGGCGTAGTTGAGGGCGAGGCTCAAGGAGTCATCGTCAACATCATCACCTTTAGTCTGGCTGTTGGAGGCCAGGGAGTAAGCAATGCTGAGCTGGAAGTCGCCAAACTTGGGTGTGTCGTACTGAATGGTATTGAAGTTGCGCTCGTCAAAACGGGCATTGCCGACGCGAGTGATGTTGCGCATATCACCCAGCTGATCACCAAACAGGTTGGCGGGACCGCGAGCCTTTTTGAACGGGGTATCGAAGCGACCCAGCTTGACGGTACCAAAGTCGCCTTTCAGGCCAACATAGGTGTCACGGTTGCTGGCATTGGCGCTGCCGGAGTCGAAATCAACTTGTTGCTCAATCTGCATGATGGCAGTGATGCCGTCGAATTCGTGGCTGGCTTTAAAGCCCAGACGCGAAGAGTTACTGGACATATTGGTTTCGCCATAGCTGGCACCGTTGTCCAGATAATCGACTGATACGTGCGCTCGGCCATAAACAGTTACGCTGGTATTGGCGGCGGCGGCCATGGGCAGTGCGGCGATAATGGCCAGTGGCAATAACGCTTTTTTCATGAATATATCCTCTCTATTTGTGAATAATTTGTTCTTTCACGGTTAGTGGTCTGCACTCTTTTTACAACGCGGTTCCCGATAGGCTGCGGTGCGTTACCGGGTGCATGGTGTGCATAAATGATTTCAATCTGATGACACTCAAGAATATTGTTCTAAAAATTTATTTTTTATTTAGCGCTGGACCTTATCGCGGGCTATAGCCAGCAATAAATATGATGTTGCGGATAAAATAGAAATGGGTGCAGAGCAGAAAAGAAGAACGAGTTTGCAACAATAAAAGAAGATAATTTATCGGATAAATACAGAGAGACAAGACGGCGAGGAAAGGTCATCTGGAGGAAGAAAAGCTTGCCTGGAAAAACTCGTAAAGAGCGCACCACACTTTTTCATGCACTGACATAAAACTTTCATATAAGAAAGCTATCCTGCGCTGCTACATTTGTGTGCTTAAACGAGGACTAGTCACTTATGCTCCACTGGATCCGCAACCTTGCTGTATTTTTTTCTGTTGGCCTGCTGGCAGCGTGTCAAAGCAGCTCCGTGGTCAAACTCTATGACGGCGCTGAACGCCCCGCCAGCCAGGTCGCCGTGGTACAGGTGCCGGAGACACTGGATATCCTCACTATCAATGACCGCAGCCCGGCTGGGATAAATAACAGTTTTGTGGCCGGTCATCGGGAGATGCATTTAAGCCCCGGGAGTTATCAGATCGTGGCTTATTATCAGGAAATTTGGGAGCCAGACACCACCAGCAGCCATGAAGTGCTGCGCTCCGAGCCAGTGATTTTTACCCTCAATAGCCGCGCCGGAGGCCGTTATATACTGGAGTACAACAGGCCCGATGATGTCGATGAGGCGCGAGAACTGGCCGCCAACTTTCGCGGCTGGATTAGAGATACTGCTACTGGTGAGCGTTTCGATTCAGAGCCAAGCGGTATGGCAAGGCCCGGCTTGCTGAGCAACGTCAATATTGGTGGCGTGGCGCCGGTCGCTTCAAACCCGGTGGTTCTGCCAACACCGGTCAATGCACCTGCTGCCACTGTTCCTGCCCCCTCCCCTGTCCCAACTGACAGTGTTGGAGGTAACGCTTATCTGGATATGCTAAAAGCCTACTGGTCGCAAGCCAGCGCTGAGGAGCGGCGCACTTTTCTGCTCTGGATTGCCGAACAGGATTGAGATAGAAAAAAATCAAAACAATAGACGCACCGTGTTCAGGATGAGGCCAGTGGTAGCGGCTCATACCGGAACAGGTGCGTTGTCTTTATCCCCTAGGGAAGCAAGTCCTTGATCCGCGCCAGCTGGGCTGCAATCCGTTTGGGCGATACCGGTACCACTGTTTTCAGTACCTGGGCAAAACACGACACCCGGTACTCTTCGATCATAAAGCGGTATTTTTCTATTTCTGCGCGACAGTGCTCGTCGAGTGCGTCCTCACTGTCTGCAATTACCGTCTGCAGAGCACTGTTTATGGCTCGGGTCATGGCTTGGGTTTCGGCGACGATCTCGGCATCTCTGTCGGGATAGCCGGGCAGTTTTTCCAGGCGTGCAACCAGTGCTTTCAAGTAGCGGGGATAGTGTTGCAACCAAACACTACTGGTGTCGAACAAGAAACCGGGGCGCAGCAGATTATCGAGCTGGCGCTGGACATCGGCAGTAGATACGGCATAGCGCTTGCCGAGACTGCCCAGCAGAGAGTGCACGGTTTTTAGAGGTTCCAGCAGATTGATGACCACGGCTTCCAGCTGCTGTGCTTCGTTGACAATGCGGCCCTTGCCAGCGGCCAGACAAGCGGTGAACTCCGCTTCGCTGGCAGGTAGTGGCCCGCCGTTCAGACACGCTTTGCGATAAGCACTGGTGATGATGTCCTCGCGCATTTGCTGCAAATCATCGATCCCTGCAGCGAGACTGGCCAGCTCGCGACCCTTGAGCAGTTGCTTGCGCAAATAGCGCGCTGGATCGGGGTGGTTGAGCATCAACAGACGCACCAGACCGTGTACCGTAGCGCTGGCTGCTTCGGCGGCATTGTCGTAGAGCGTCAGTGCCACCGAGTCGCCCTCGTCCACCAGGGCCGGAAAGGCGTCGATTTCCAGCTTGCCTTTTTTGACTCTGGCCTTGGATGGCAAGGAACCGAAGGACCAGCGCGACAGGCCGCGCTGCTCGTCGATGCTGCCGCTACCGGCGCGAATGGCACTTTGCACTGTTTCCCGGTGCGCGCTCTTCAGTGCCGCCAGGTCCTTGCCCTGCTCTACCAGCTGGCCGCGCTCATCTTCCAGGCGGTAGGTAATGCGATAGAAACTATCCAGGCCGGCCTCATCCCAGGCCTCAGCGGGCACGGTGATGCCGGTGTGGCGCTTGAGCTGTTCGCCAAGGCACTCACCCAGTGGACGGTTGTCCGGCACCAGGCCAGCCAGCGCGCGGTCGACATAATCCGGTACTGGCACAAACAACTTGCGCAGCTGCTTGGGGAGCGCCTTGACCAGAGCTATGCACTTGTCTCGCAACAGGCCGGGTACCAGCCATTCAAAGCGGTGGGCAGGCACCTGGTGGATCAGGGGCGCGGGGATATGAACAGTGACACCGTCGTTGTGGTGGCCGGGCTCAAACCGATAGCTCAGACGATAGACGACGTCCTGCCAGCTCAACTCTTTGGGAAACTGGCTTTCTGCACGGCTCAAATCAGCGCCGCTGACCAGGCTTTCGCGATCCAGCCACAAGAGCCGCGAATTATCTCTCTCCGCTTGCTTGCGCCAGGTTTCGAAGGCCGTGAGGCTCACCACATGGCCTGCCACTCGCTCGTCGTAAAAAGCGTAGAGCACCTGCTCGTCTACCGCCAGATCACCGCGCCGCAGGCGCTCCTCCAGATCTTCCAGTTCTTTCAGCAGCTGGCGGTTGTGCCGCGCGAATTCACCTTTGCCGCGGTAGCGCCGGTCGTTTTCAGTGTCTGCCACCAAGGCGCCGCGGATAAAGACCTCGCGTGCCAGGACCGGATCAATGGTGGCAAACGGCACCCGCTTGCGGTCGAGAATCGTGAGGCCAAACAGAGTTTGCTTCTCAAACGCCATTACCTGGCCGCGACGCACGTCGTAGTGCGGCTCGCTGTGATTTTTGCGCACCAGATGCGCCGCCAGTTCCACCAGCCACTCGGGCTCGATGCGCGCTACCTGGTGGGCATACAAGCGGCTGGTTTCGATCAGCTCCGCCGCCATCAACCATTTGGGGGGCTTCTTTACCAGGCCAGAGCCGGGAAAAACATGAAATTTACGGTTGCGTGCGCCGAGAAACTCCCGCTCGTCATGGCGAAAGCCGACATGGCCCAGCAGGCCCGTTAGCAGAGCGCGATGGATGGCATTGTAGCCAGCTGGCTCGCGGTTCTCGGTAAGGCCCAGCTGCCGGCAGGCGAGGCGCAGCTGATGCTCCAGGTCCCGCCACTCACGCATCCGCAGATAGGACACGAAGTTGGCGTGGCAGTAGCGACTGAAAGGATTGCGGCCGAGTTCCTGGCGTTTTTCCTCGAAGTGATTCCACAAATTCACCAGCGCCAGAAAGTCAGACTCCTTGTGGTGCCACTGGCGGTGCTTCTCATCTGCCGCCTGGCGCTTGTCGGCAGGCCGCTCACGGGGATCCTGCAAGCTCAGCGCCGAAACGATGACCAGCGTCTCCCTCAGTGACCCTTCGCGATCGGCCGCTACCAGCATACGCCCAAGACGGGGGTCGACGGGCAGGCCAGTGAGCTGGACGCCGAGCGCCGTGAGCTCCCCCTTGGGGTCGACCGCTCCCAGCTCCGAAAGCAACTGGAAGCCATCGTTGATCAGCCGCGAATCGGGGGCATCGACAAAGGGAAAGTCGCGCACATCGCCGATACGCAGTTGCAACATGCGCAGAATCACCGAAGCCAGATTGGTGCGAACAATCTCGGGGTCGGTAAAGGCCGGGCGAGCCTGAAAGTCTTCTTCGCTGTAAAGGCGTACGCAGACACCATCGCTGACCCGCCCGCAGCGCCCGGCGCGTTGATTGGCGCTGGCTTGAGAAATCGGCTCTACCGGCAGGCGCTGCACCTTGGTGCGATAGCTGTAGCGGCTGATACGCGCCAGTCCGGTGTCGATCACATAACGGATGCCGGGCACGGTAATGGAGGTCTCAGCCACATTGGTGGCGAGAATGATGCGGGTGCCGCGATGCGGCTGGAATACCCGCGTCTGGTCCTTCAGGCTCAGGCGTGCATAGAGGGGCAGCACTTCCACATCCCGCAGTTCGGCGCGACGCAGCTGATTGGCCGTTTCGCGGATCTCGCGCTCGCCGCTGAGAAAAATCAGGATATCGCCGCGTTTGGGCAGGGTCAGCACTTCGTGGACCGCGTCGACTATGGCGCCGTAGAGGTCCTCATCAGCCTCCAGAGGTGGTCGGTAGAGGACTTCCACCGGATAGGTGCGGCCTGATACCTCCACCATGGGCGCATCGTCAAAGTGACGGGAAAAGCGCTCCACATCGATCGTCGCAGAGGTAATGATAACTTTCAGATCGGGCCGCTTTGGCAGCAGCTGCTTGAGATAGCCGAGCAGAAAATCAATATTGAGGCTACGCTCGTGGGCCTCGTCGATGATCAGGGTGTCGTAGCGGCTCAGATAACGGTCGTGCTGAATCTCTGCCAGCAAAATGCCGTCGGTCATCAGCTTGATGTGGGTGTCATCCCCCACCTGCTCGGTAAAGCGTACCTGGTAACCCACCTTGTCGCCGAGCGGGGTATTCAGCTCATCGGCGATACGCTGGGCCACAGTGCGGGCGGCAATGCGGCGCGGCTGGGTGTGGCCTATCATACCGGTGATGCCACGCCCCAGCTCCAGGCAGATTTTAGGCAGCTGGGTGGTCTTGCCGGAGCCAGTCTCCCCCGCTACCACCACGACCTGTGACTGTTCCAGAGCAGCGATAATGGCATCGCGTTTCTGGGCGATGGGCAAGTCGTCGGGATAGTGGATCACCGGCACGCCAGCGCGGCGCTGAGCCACTTTCTCCCGCGAGAGCTGCACGGCCTCTTCCAGCTGGGCCAGGCTCTTGTCCACTGGCTTGCCCTGCCGCTGGCGTGCCGCGATGGAGCGCCAGCGGCGTTCAAAGCCGTGGCGATCGGCGATCAGGCAGTCGCTCCAGTCACGAGAGAGTTTTGAATCGCTAGTCAGAGAAGGCATCTACAGACTCTTGGTCCCATTACCCTTGATGTCATCGACGGTTGGCCATCATGGCCCCCGATCAGGCAGCCACCCCGAGAGAACATTCTCAGGTAGGCATTATCTTCATCCAATGTTATGCATGCCCACCAGGCTTGAGGCAGGATTCCGCTGGCTATTGCTGCGACCGTCGTCGACACGGACGTCGGCGCCGAGCGTACAGGGAAGTATTCACAGCGTGTCGCAGCAATAGCCAGCGGAATCCTGCGTGCTCCGAGGGCCAAGCAAGAAAACCTACCGGGCCAAATACCGCACCGCCTCTTCCAGCCCGGCCAAAGTCAGCGGATACATCCGCCCCTGGACCAATTGGGATACCAGCCGGATGGAGTGGGTATACTCCCAGTAATTCTGCTTGACCGGGTTCAGCCAGACCACTTTTTCGTAGGTATCGGTGAGCCGCTTCATCCACACCGCGCCCGGTTCCTCGTTGAAAAAGTCCACACTGCCACCTGGTGCGGTAATCTCAAAAGGCGACATGGAGGCATCGCCGACAATAATCACCTTATAGTCGGAACCATACTTGTGGAGAAGATCCCAGGTGTTGATGCGCTCTTGGTGACGCAGCTTGTTGTCCTGCCACACATACTCGTAGAGCATGTTGTGAAAATAATAATACTCCAGATGTTTGAACTCGGTGCGTACCGCAGAAAACAGTTCTTCGGAGAGCTTTACGTGGGAGTCCATGGAGCCGCCCACATCGAAAAACACCAGCAGTTTGACCGCATTGTGGCGCTCGGGAACCATTTTCAGGTCCAGCAGGCCGGCATTTTTTGCCGTTGCCCGGATGGTGTCGTCGAGGTCCAGCTCTTCGTGGGCTCCGGCGCGGGCAAACTGTCGCAGGCGCCGCAGGGCTACCTTGATATTGCGGGTGCCGATCTCCACCGAGTCGTCCAGGTTGCGGTATTCCCGCTGCTCCCACACCTTGACCGCGCGCCGGTTCTCGCTCTTGCCGCCCACCCGGATCCCTTCAGGGTGATAGCCGGCATTGCCAAAGGGCGAGGTACCGCCAGTGCCGATCCACTTGTTGCCGCCCTTGTGCTTGGCTTTTTGCTCGGCGAGGCGTTCCTTGAAGGTTTCGATCAGTTTTTCGAGCCCACCGAGGGTTTCGATCTGAGCTTTTTCTTCGTCACTGAGGTGCTTGCGGAACTCCTCCCTCAGCCATTCCTCAGGCAGCAGAAATTCCAGCGCCTGGTCGAGGCTTTCCAGCTCCTGAAAATACAGGGCGAAGGCGCGGTCGAAACGGTCGTAATACTTCTCATCCTTCACCAGGCAGGTGCGAGCCAGCAGGTAGAAGTCGTCGACACTGGCAAAGGCCAGCCCCTCATCGAGCGCGGAAAATAGGGTCAGCAGCTCCTGCAGGGAGACGGGCACCCCCGCCTTGCGCAGACCATCAAAAAAATTCAGCAGCATCAACGACTTTCCCGACGAGCCATGAACGCGAGCTTTTCCAGCAGGTGGACATCCTGCTCATTTTTGAGCAAGGCGCCGTACAGGGGCGGCACGGCCTTGGTGGGATCGCGGTTTTTGAGAATGTCGTCCGGCAAGTCATCGGACAGCAACAGCTTGAGCCAGTCGATCAGCTCCGAGGTGGAGGGCTTTTTCTTGAGACCGGGGATCTCTCTCAGGTCGAAGAAGACTTCAAGGGCTTCGTTTACCAGGTTTTTCTTGAGATCGGGGAAGTGGACCCGGACGATATCTTCCATGGTTTCGCGGTCGGGGAACTTGATAAAGTGGAAAAAGCAGCGACGCAGGAAGGCATCTGGCAATTCTTTTTCGTTGTTACTGGTAATGATCACAATGGGGCGTTCAGTGGCGCGCACGGTTTCGCCGGTTTCATAGACATGAAACTCCATGCGATCCAGTTCCAGCAGCAAGTCGTTGGGGAACTCGATATCCGCCTTGTCCACCTCGTCGATCAGCAGAACGCAGCGGCCACCGGCTTCAAAAGCCTCCCACAGCTTGCCTTTGCGAATGTAGTTGCCGATGTCGTGAACCTTGTCGCTGCCGAGCTGGGAGTCCCGCAGCCGCGATACCGCATCGTACTCGTACAGCCCCTGCTGGGCCTTGGTGGTGGACTTGATATGCCAGGCGATCAGCGGCAGGCCGAGCGCGGCGGCCACTTCCTCGGCAAGCATGGTTTTGCCGGTGCCGGGCTCGCCCTTGATCAGCAGGGGGCGCTTGAGGGTGACAGCAGCGTCGACGGCCATACGCAGGTCGTCGGTGGCTACATAGCGGTCTGTTCCAGTAAATTTCATAGAGGTTTTTCCAGTAAAAATGTTAGCAGCCCTATTGATGAGCAGCTTGGGATTTTATGGG
>JALNZZ010000089.1 GCA_023229065.1 Porticoccaceae bacterium | reverse complement strand
TTGGCATTGGCCGCGACCAACTGCTGTTCCGCCTGTAACAGATCGGGGCGGCGGCGCAGCAAGTCGGCGGGCTGCTCTGGCTCCACCGCGGGCAGAGTGATAGCGGCCAGAGAGTCGCCGCGCAACTGCAGGGTGCCCGGCGGCTGGCCGATCAGCGCTGCCAGCGCATAGGCGATCTGCTGGCGAGCATTTTCAAGATCGTGAATTTGGGTGCGCTGGCTGGCCACCGCCGCCTGTTGTTGCACCAACTCCAGCTGCGAGGCGCTGCCTTCACGAAATTGCAGCTCGATCAGCCGCAGCACCTCCTCACTGGCAGTCAGACTGTCGCGGGCGTAGCGCAGCCGGTCCTGGGCTGCCAGCCACTGCAAATAGGCCCCCGCCAACTCCGCCTGCAAGCTGAGGCGGGCACCGAGGTGGGCGTACTCACTGGACTCCAGAGCAGCCAGGGACGACCGCACCCCGGCGCGCACCCTGCCCCACAGATCCACCTCATAGCTGGCACCGATATTCAGCCGGTCCGACTCGCTGCTGCCGGTGCGATTACCACCCTGCCACTGGTCACTGCGGCTGAAGCTGTAGCCGGCATCGAGCTGCGGGAACAGCGCTGCACGACTGCTGGTCAGCCGTGAGCGCGCCTGCTCGATACGTTCGAGGGAAGCCTGCAAGGTAAAACTGTCCGCCATGGCACGCGCCATCAGCTCGTTTAGCTCAGGGCTGTTAAAACTGGCCCACCAGCCGCCTTCCAGCGACTCGCTCAGCTCAGCGGTCTCCTGAATTCCCTGCCAGCTGTCAGGCACAACCCGCTCGGCATCGAACCGGGGCGCAGGAGAGCTGGCGCAGCCCGCCAACAGAGCGGCTGTCAGAGCAGGCACCATCAGATAGTGGTTGTATCGAAAAGATGTCACTGTCATATCATCTCATTCAGCGGCCAGCGCCGTTACAGGATCGAGCCGCGCCGCTTTGCGCGCCGGCAGATAACCAAAGATCAGCCCGGTGGCCAGGGCACAGCCAAACGCCAGAACTGAAGGCATCGGGGTGAACACCGCCGCCTGGCCTATGTAGCCGAGACCATTGGCGATGGCTACGCCACAAGCGATGCCGAGCAGGCCGCCGATACAGCACACCACCACAGCCTCGATATTGAATTGCAGCAGAATGTCGCGCCCGCGCGCGCCGGTAGCCATCCGCACACCGATTTCACGGGTGCGCTCAGTGACACTCACCAACATAATGTTCATCACTCCGATACCGCCCACCAGCAGCGAGATGGCTGCCACCGAGCCGAGCAGCAGCGCCATGGTGTTCTGGGTGGCCGACACGGTTTCCAGCAGCGATGCCGTATTTCGCACCGAGAACTCCTCTCCCGGGCGGCGGCTGGCGAGCTGCTCCATCATCAGCTGCTCTGCCATGGTGACATTGTCGCTGCTGTCCACCTTCACGGTGATATTGCTCAAATGCGTACCGCCGTAGAGGCGCAGCGCGCCGGTAGTCACCGGCACCAGCGCCACATCATCCATGTCATTGCCCCACGAGCCGGCGCCCTTGGCCGCCAGCACACCGATAACCTGGAACAGGGCGTTCTGTACCAGTACATAACTGCCAATCGGGTTCTGGCCGGGCTCGAACAAGTTGTCCACCACGGTCTGCCCCAACACCATGACCGAGGTGTAGCGAGCGACATCGTCTTCGCTGAAAAAAGTGCCCGCGGCCATGGGCCAGTCCCGCGCCCGCGAATAACCCTCGTCGACACCGTTGATCTCGGTGCGGTAGTCGCGGCTGCCAAAGCGCAGGTTGCCGCTGCTGCGCCGCTCGGACACGACTTCGACCACATGGGGCAGCCCCACCAGCGCCAGGGCATCCTCGCGGGTCATGGTGGCGTTTTCACTGCCGTCGCGCATACGTCCCGGCGGCGGCCGCACCGTCAGCAGATTGGTACCCTGGGCCTCGATACTGTTGAGCACCTGCTGCTTGCTGCCCTCCCCCAACGCCATCAGCGCCACCACTGCAGCGACGCCAATCACCACCCCCAACAGCGTAAGCACGCTGCGAAACAGGTTGGCCCGCAAGGAACGCAGCGCCATATGCACCGCTTCTTCCAGCGCGGCACCGAACCGCAGCTGACCGTCGCGCGCAGTGCTGTCGGACGACACCGGAACGGCATCCACCGGGTCGCTGCCGCTGTCGCTGACAATGCGGCCATCGCTGATCTGAATTACCCGCCGGGCACGGGCCGCCACTTGGGCATCGTGGGTGATCAGAATTACCGTCACCCCTTGGCGATGCAGCTCGTCGAGCAGTTCCAACACCTCTTCGCCACTGCGGCTGTCGAGGGCCCCGGTGGGTTCGTCGGCGAGAATGACCGGCGCCTCGTTCATCAGTGCCCGGGCGATGGAAACCCGCTGCTGCTGGCCGCCCGATAGCTGTCCTGGAGTGTGCCCAAGGCGCTCGCCCAATCCCAGTCGCTGCAACAGTTGTGCAGCCCTGGCACTGCGTTCAGCTCGGGGAGCACCGGCGTAGATAGCAGGAATCTCGACATTTTCCAGCGCCGTGCCGGTACCCAGCAGGTTGTAGCGCTGGAACACGAACCCGAAGAAGTTGCGCCGCACCCGCGCTAATTGATCGGCATCAAAACCGGAGACATCTTCACCAGCCACCCGGTACTCGCCTTCGCTGGGAGTATCGAGACAACCGAGTACATGCATCAGGGTAGACTTGCCGGAGCCGGACTGCCCCATGATGGCAATATATTCCCCGCGCTTGATGGTGAGATCGATATTGTCAAGGGCACGAATGGTTTCGCCGCCACTGCGGTAGTGCTTGGCAATACCGCGCAATTCAAGTAGTGGTGGAGCAAGCACTGCGGCACCGCTCTCGCTCAGAGAATTGCCGCCAAGAGGATTGGTCTGCTGGTTCATCGGCCACGTATCCCCGGCCCGCCCATGCTCATGATACTCCGCGACGGGGCCGCCTGCGGACCGCTGGCAGCGGCGCGGCCAATGACGACCTGCTCGCCCTCATCGAGGCCGGCCAGAATCGCCACTTCAGTGCGGCTGGAAACGCCGACCCGCACTGGTCGTGTTTCGATGCCGCTGGCGGTGACTACCTGCACCTGGTGGCGCAGACCACCGCTCTCTCCGGCTGGCCGCGCTCCGGACGAACGGCCTGGCGGCATCCCCTCGCCCGCTGTTCTGGTGGAAGGTATTCTGGTGGAAGGCGTCCTGGCAGAGGATGCCGGTGCTCCGTCAGCGCGTCTAGCGCCGACCTGTGCTGCGCCAGCCCGGTCACCACGCAGGGCAGTCACTGCTGATGCCGGCACCACCAAGGTGTCGCGGGCCTCGGCCAGAATGAAAAAGACCTGCGCAGTCATCGATGTCATCAGCATACCGTCAGGATTCTCGACATCAATGAGCACGTGGAACAGCACGACATTATTCAGTGTTTCCGGGGTGGGCAGCACTTTGCGCACAGTGCCGTACCAGCGCCGCTCGGTCAGGCCCAGGGTAGTGAAGTAGACAGGCATCCCCTCCTGGATTCGCACCACATCGGCTTCTGACACCTGAACGCGCACCGTCATGGTGTCGAGGTTGGCAATGCGCACGATGGTCGGCGTTGTCTGGCTGGCATTGACAGTCTGCCCTTGCACCACGGCCGAATCCACTACAGTGCCGCTCATGGGTGCATAAATCTTGGTGTAACCCAGGTTGGCGACGTCGCCGTCGAGAGTGGCTTCAGCAGAGTCGATTTGCGCCTTGAGAGACTCGATCCGGGCAGCGCTGGTAGTCACTTCGGTCTCACTGGCCAACAGCACATCCTCGCTGACCGCATTTTCCCGATACAGGTTGCGGTTGCGCTCCAGGCGGCGACTGGCAAGCAGTTGCTCTGCCTCCTGCAGGGTCAATTGGGCGCGCAAATTACTGAGAGTGGCACGCGAGCTGCGCACCCGGCTCTCGTACACGGTCGGGTCGATTTCGGCCAGTAACTGGCCCTGGGCAACCTGATCGCCAATATCCACCAGCAGCTGCTGTAGCTGGCCCGACACCTGGGTGCCGACATCGACATAGTCCTTGGGCTCTAGCGTGCCGAGAGAGCCGATGGTTTCTTCGATATCGCCGCGATTGACAGTCGCAGTCAAATAATCCGGCGCCGCTGGTGCAGCAAACAGGCGGTTGGCAGCCCAATAAGCCAGCCCCGCTGCCAACAGAACAATCACTAAAAAACGAGCCGGGCGGGTCTTGATATGCATCGCGACGCCATGCAACAACTTGGGCAAGGGAGAACTCCTCGACGGGATGGTTAGGGTGGTACTCGGGCGGGCAGGCCAGGGGCACCGCACAAGCAGGACTCAGAGCGGATAACGGCTGCTGGCCGTTGCGGTTGACCTGTAGCGAGATAAAACTGTGGCTGTTAGCGGGCTTTTTTAGGAGAAGTTTTAGGGCTGGCGATAGCGCTCTGCCTGGCTCACGTAAATAGCTGTATAAATATCTGCATCAATAGAGATCGCGACGATAGCGCCCGGCCATTTTCAGCTCGTCCAGCCGCTCGGCACCTAAACACGCTTCCAGTGCAGTCTGCACGCCGGAGCCCATGCCAGTGAGGCTGCCGCAAACGCAGATGATCGCTCCGGCATCGGCCCAGCGGCACAGCTCGTCCGCCTCCGCTGCCAATACATCCTGCACATAGCGCAGCGAGTCCCCGTCGCGGGAAAACACCCGGTCCAGCCGCGCCAGATGGCCGCTGTCGCGCCAGCGCACCAGCTCTTCATTCCACAGGCTGTCGCTGAGACGGCTGCGCTCGCCGAACACGAGCCAATTGCGGCCGGTCGCGCCAGCCAGTTCTCGCGCCTTTAAATGGGCGCGCAGCCCGGCAAGGCCGCTGCCGTTTCCTATCAGAATCAGCGGGCAATCCTGTTCGGGCACCTGGAAAGACGGGTTGCTGCGAATGCGCAATGCGATGCTGTCACCGGTACCGGCGGAGGCTGTCAGCCAGCCGGACCCAAGACCGAGCTGGCCTCGCTCATCCCGCTGCTGACGGACCAACAGCCGTACCGCACCCTCCTCAGGCACCGAGGCGATAGAGTACTCCCGCTCCGGCAGGGTTGGCAGACCAGTCAGCCAGGCAGACAAAGATGGCTCAGCCCCAATATCATCGTCGACATTCGACAATTGACGCTCGGCCAGCCAGTCGCACAACGGCCGGGTGACGCCATCGAGGGTAACAGGCTCGCCGCTACTGTACCCCAGCTTCGCCGCCACCGTTGCGCAGCGGACCGCGTCATTGCGCGGCAAAATCACGGCGATATCTCCAGCACACCAAGAAGCCGGGGTAGCGTGCGGGGTCAACCACAGGTCGAAGAGCGGTTCACCGAGACTGCCGGGGTTGAGGTGCTCCCTGTCCGCCAGCCGCCACTGGCCGAACTCGCGATCCCCGGCACTTTGCGACGGCTCGGCAAAAACCACTTCGGCAGCAGCGGGAATAAAGCTGCCCAAGCGAGAGCGCCAGTGCGCTACTTTGCCATCCGGAGTCCACAGCTCATCACTGGCCGCTTCTGTCAGCTCCCACAGCGGCGAAGCCCCGAGCCGTTCCATACCCGCCTGGATACGGCGACCGAAGTCACAAAAGCGCTGATAGGCGCGATCGCCCAGGGCAAGTACAGCGAACTCCAGATGGGAAAGGTCGAGGGTAGCGGCATTAGTCAGGTAGCGACGCTGGAAAGCGAGGCCATTATCCGGCGGCTCTCCCTCGCCATAGGTGCTGGCCACGAACAGCGCCCGCTGGGCACTGGACAGGACACCGTCGTTCACCTGATTGAGGGGCATCAAACGCACGGGCAAATGGCCCTGCAGCATATCGGCACTGCGTCGCGCCAGCTCGGCAGCGGTGCCACTCTGGCTGGCGTAGGCCACCAGCACGAAGGAATCCTCCCCTTCGGACAACCGCTTTGCACCCTGCAGCCGCGCGAGCAGCGCGTGGCGGAATGACCACAGACACAACAGCCCGTAGGCCAGCAGTATTACCAGTGTCCACACCGCCTTTGCACCGCCCATCATGTCGCTACCCTACTCCTCCTCGATTTACTGAGGCAGTACTTCAAAAGTGGCAACATAGCTACCCTGTCGCGCAGTGGCGGGGGCAGTGGCCTTGTCGTCCCTGTAGCTGGCGCTGAGCCAGTACATGCCGGCGTCGGGCCAGGTAACACTAAATGCCCCTTCGTCATCGGTCTCGACTTCGATAGCGTCCTGGCTGTTGCGGTAGCGCATGCCACCGGCCAGCACGGTCACCTTGGCGCCCACGGCCGCTTCGCCGTCGATCAGCAGACGAAACGTCGCTTCTTCTTCAGCAAACAGATCGTTGGGGTGGGTTACCGGCACCAACTCCAGCCCCTGGTTAGTGGGCGCGAGTACCTCATCCGTAGGAACACCAGCGGTGATGAAGGTCTCTATCCGCCGTGAACTCTGGGTAACAGTCAGCTCTTTGGCATCCTTTGGCACTTTTTTCTCAAAATCACCGGGCGCGGGCGTTTCACCGCGGCCCGGCCAGAAACGCCGCTCGCCCTCGTCAGTGACCCAGCGGGCATTGAGCCCACCACTGGCGCTAAACACCCGATAAGTACCCTGTTGCGTCAGCTGCAGATCGAAGGTGCTGCGGTACTTGCCGGTATGACCATTTTGAATTTCAACTTCCTCGCCGTCGGGACCCACAACTTTCAGACCATCGAGGCGCATCGCGGCGTGGTCAGTATGGAAGATATCATTGGAGATGGCACCATCCACGGTCACCCAGGGCTCTTCCCCAGACAATACAGTGGCGGCAGGCAACAGCCAGCCGCGGTGAGCTTCAGCTGCCAGGGGCAGGGTCATGGCCAGTACCAAGGCGGAGACGGTAGGTATTTTTACTTTCATAGCTTCCTCGCTTCTGTGTAATCGTGTCATTAAGTAGATGCTGGCTGCACTGCGCCAGGCTAGGTTCAGGGCTTGGGGGTCAGGGCTTGAGCTGCAGGCCCACGCGACCCAGCTCGGTTTCGCCACTGGCTTCGAGCGTTTGGGCTTCGCTCAGTGGCCAGCTGAAGGGAATACTGACCATCTCTCTACCGCCGACTTCCCGCGCAGCTTCCACCACCAGCTGATAATCGCCTGGGGGCAGCTCCGACAACGGTTTGTCCGCACTGTCGAATGTCAGGGTATGAATACCTGGCGCCCGGGTAGCAGCAGTGACGCCATCAATGGGAAATTCCAGTGCCCGGCCACTGCGGCGCCACCACTGGCGCATATCCTTCAGCCACTCCTGTCCTTTGCCCTCTTTCATGCCGACGTCGTACCACACCGCCAGATTGGTCACGTTACTCTGCTGCTGCAGCCAGATGGCCACATAGGGGCGATGATATTCAGCGACATCAATACGCGGAATCTCAATACTGATTTCCAGTGTGTCGGCCTGCGCAAAGGCAGCACCCAGTGCCATCGACACCATCAGCCAGAGCTTTTTTACAGCCGGTTTTTTCATGTTCGGTTTTTCCATATTTGCCTCTGATCCATTTACCGTCAAAAAGTCAGGAATGCACAAAAAGAATGATCAGCAACAGCGGTATCACCAGCCCCAATCCCACCAGCGGCCAGGTGGAAGGCCGCGGCCCGGCATGGCGGTACAGCAACACCAGGCCAGAGAGGCAGAACACCACACAAGCGACGGCGAAAAGATCGATAAACCAGCTCCACGCCAGCCCGGTATTGCGCCCCTTGTGCAGATCGTTGAGATAAGAGATCCAGCCGCGATCAGTGCGCTCGTACAGCAATTCGCCACTGTCCAGGTCGAGGCTCAACCAGGCGTCGCCACCGGGGCGCGGCAGCGATACATAAACCTCAATGTCATCCCACTCCCCCACCGCATCGCCGCCGATGGAGAGCCCGTGCTCGCCCTTCAGCCAGCGCCGCAACTCTGCTGGCAGAGGAGCAGCACCGTCGTCCGGCATCACCAGGCCGGATAAAACGCTGTCCGGCACCGTCAGCTCCACGGTCTGTATCCTCGGCGTCGTCGAAATAGCCGCAGCGTGGTTGAGGGTAATACCTGTCACCGCGAACAACAGCATTCCAACCAGGCACAGCGCCGAGCTGATCCAGTGCCACTGGCGCACCGACCCCAGGTTCATCTCACGACCTCCACCGCGACGGCATACAGGTCGTGTTTTGCGCTTGCTGTGGCCAGGGGCGCTATCAAGTCAACAACTCCATCAGAAAGTCAGGTTTGCGGACAGCCACAAACGCCGCCCTTGTTCCAGAGTACCGTCGGAGCTGCGGCCGCTCTGGATATAACGAGACGCCCAGTCCTGCGCACCGGTATTGGTGGTGTACACAGTGCCGTCGAGGAAGTCCTTGTCGAAC
>JALNZZ010000088.1 GCA_023229065.1 Porticoccaceae bacterium | reverse complement strand
TATTAAGTTGTAATTAAGGAAACCGGTCTATTCTATAAGCGTACTGATTCAACCACCCATGAGGAAGTCCCTATGAAAATTGCAGCACCCTTTTTGTTTGCCAGTGCCCTTGCTGTCTTTGCCGCAGTTCCTGCTGTCGCCGATGATGTTCGTCCCGACAAAGTCGTGGAGCTGGTGGAGCAAGGCGCCATCCGTAATCTCACCGAGTTGAACGACGTCGCTCTCGGACTTCACCCTGACGCCACCATTCGGGATACCGAGCTGGAGCAGGAATACGGCGCCTACATCTACACGGTCGAATTGCGCGACACTCAGGGCCAGGAGTGGGACGTGAAGATCAACGCCGAAAGTGGTGAAGTAGTGAAAAACAAACGCGATGACTAAACTTCGTCAAATAGGCCTATTCGTGACGGCGGTGCTGCTTTCGAGCAGTGCCGCCGCTCGCGATGTCAGTCACAATGAGGTACTGGAGTTGCGTCGGCAGGGGCTTCTGTTGCCACTGGAACAGGTGCTGGAACAGATCGAGACACACCATCCCGCCGCTCAAGTGCTCGAAGTTGAGCTGGACAGGGAAGGCCAGCACTATATCTACGAAATCGAAATTCTGACTCGCGACCGTCAGGTACGTGAACTGGAAATCGATGCCCGCAGCGGCACCATCCTGGAAGACGAACTGGAAAACTGATGCGACTGCTGCTGATCGAAGACAATGTTCCTCTCGCCGAGGAACTGTTAGCACGCCTGAAAAACGAGGGCTACGCTTGTGACTGGTTGGTGGATGGTCGCGACGCCTTGCGCGCACCACAGGATGAAACTTACGACGCCGCCATTCTTGACCTCGGCCTGCCCGGCCGCAATGGGCTGAGTATTCTCGCTGAGTGGCGAGCTGCCGCGCTGCCTCTGCCTGTGTTGATCCTCACTGCCCGCAACAGCTGGAGCGATCGCATCGCCGGGCTTGAGGCAGGGGCCGACGACTATCTAGGCAAGCCCTTTCATCCCGATGAGCTAATACTGCGACTGCGCGCCCTGATCCGCCGCAGCCACGGGGCCGACACGTCGCCCCACCTCACTATCAATGGCCTGAGTCTCGACGAAGGCAGGCAGTGCGCGGTAACGGCAGGGGGCACAATCGACCTCACTGGCGGCGAGTTCGCCCTGTTGCGCTACCTGATGCTTCACCCTGGTCGTGTGTTGTCCAAAGGGCGGCTGGCAGATCACCTCTACAACCTTGATAGCGAGCGCAACAGCAATGTCATTGAGGTCCATATCAGCCACCTGCGCAACAAGCTGGGCAAGGAGGTCATTGAAACCCGGCGCGGCCAGGGCTATATCTTCCATGGCTGCCACGACTGAGACACCTTTGGCGCCCACCGCGTCCATCAAAGCACGCCTGAGCCTCGCCCTGCTGATCGTTCTGGTAACCTTGGGGCTCGCAATTGCTGCCGGCGCCAACCTGCTGTTCGAGCGCATTCAGATGCGTCTCACCGAGAGTGACCTAAGTAACGCAACTGAACGCCTGCTGGCCGCCATCCGTCCGGGCAGCAGCGGCCCACAACTGGATCTGTCCCGTCTTGATGCCGCCTATCAGCGCCCCCTATCTGGTCAGTATTTTGTCATCGCTGTAGACGATCAGCACTGGCGTTCCCGCTCTCTGTGGGACCACGAGCTGCAACCGCCCCCCGGGCCCGGCAAGTTCACTCACACTCCAGGGCCTGCAGGCCAGCAACTATTGCTATTAACTCGTCACTACGAGCGCTTCGGGCAGCGCTTTATCATTACTGCGGCCCAGGATTACAGTGAACTGGTGGCCGAATTTCGTCGTGGATTGGTGGTATTCCTGGCTCTGTGGGCCACTGCCTTGGTGACGACTCTGGTCGCCCTCAATCTGTGGATGGGCCGCGTCCTGCGTCCACTGACCCGTGCCCGCGATCAGGTGGTTGCGATCCAGGCTGGCGAGCGCCAGTCCCTCGACACTGACGCTCCAGAGGAGTTGGCTCCTCTGATCCATCAGATCAATGCCTTACTGGCGGAAACCCGCCGGGCGCTCACCCGCTCGCGCCAATCCTTAAGCAATCTCGGCCACGCCCTGAAAACGCCCCTGGCGGTACTCTCCGCGCTTGTGGAACGGGAGGAAATTCGCCAGCATCCGTCCTTGCACCGCTCACTGCGGGAGCAGGTGGAGCAAACCACTCGACGTATCGACCGCGAGCTGGGCCAGTCCAGCGGTGCCAGCGCTGGCGGTGTACAGACTCCTTTCGCTCCAGCTCGCGACTTACCGCCGCTGGCCAAAGCCCTGCAGCGTGCCCACAACCGAGTGCTGACCGTTGAGTGGCGCTGGGAAGGGCAGCCTCATCTCCCTGTCGAACGGGATGAGCTGCTGGAAGTCATGGGCAACCTAATGGATAACGCCTGGAAGTGGGCCTCATCGCGTCTGCGAGTCAGTGTCAGTCACGACGACAGGAACTGGTATCTAACCGTGGAAGATGACGGCCCGGGCATTCCCGATTACGCTCGCCGCCAACAAGTGACCGAACGCGGGTTTCGCCTCGATGAAAGCGTCGCCGGACAAGGGCTCGGGCTCGCTATCGCCGCTGATATTACCGCTGCCTGGCGGGGTGAGCTATCCCTCGAAACATCCTCGCTTGGAGGGCTATTGGTGCGGGTTTCACTGCCAGTAACCGGGAGTCGTTTACCCTGATCGAACACCGCATCGCCTAGCTTGCCACGCCAATCCCGTCGGTGCTATGGTGCTAGGCATGGACGCTACCCTTCGACAGTATTTTTCGCTTACAGGCGCCGGGCCATTGCGTCCGGCCAGCGCCTTTCCCATTGTGGGCGATTAAACGTTTGGGCCCGTTTTAATCGCCATTATAAAAGCGGCCCTTCTGTACCTGATTCTTCTTATACCTAGGCACTACATCCCCATAACTTGGGGCTTTTTTCCTTTGGAGCGCACATGTCTACTACTCAGACCAACAATATTATCGTCGCCGACAGTGACTACAGGAAACTGCTTGCCCTGATCGACAATACCGACACCCCCGCTGCGGAGGCTCTCGACACCGAGCTGTCCCGCGCCGACATTGTACCCGACCACCAGCTGCCCGACGATGCCGTGGCCATGGATTCGACCGTGAGCTTCCGCGACCTGGACAGTGGTGCTGAAACAACCGTCACACTAGTGTTTCCACGTCACGCGGATGTAAACACCATGAAAATTTCCGTCTTGTCTCCTGTGGGTAGCGCCCTGATTGGCTTGCGTGTGGGTGGCCAAATTGACTGGCCACTGCCCGGTGGTCGCCACCGCCGCCTGGAAGTGATCGCGGTGCAACAAGAGACAGGGGACGAGCATGGCTGATCATCGCTTTTGGAATCAACTGCTTGAACATAGCGAACAGATCGCCACACTCAATGCTCGCACAGCGGATGGCCGGGCACAGTTACTGTCGCACCTCTACACATTGGAAGAGGGGACAGAACCTGATCCCGCCGATGATTTTGAGGCTTTCGTCGCCTTGTCCCTGTGCCGCTCTGTTGCTCGAGCGCTATCACAGTCTTGAACAAGTTGATCCAAGCTCATTGCAACAAGCCCCTTGAAAACCTGAGGTGAGCACTTTTCAGCCCGGCCTGCCGTCCACGCGGGGCACCCACAGTATTCGTCCGTACAACAACAAAAAAACAGCAAAGGCGGCGCTGAACGCTACTCCTGATATCACCAGCGGCTCCCGGTACCCCAACCAACCCAGAGCCGACAGCAGCCGGGCTACAGCCGCCACACTAATCAGGACATAGATAACGATTGCCCCTCTAGGCAGCACAAGTGGCCGACCTGTGTGACCGAGGGAGACTCGTGTCATCACCCCCAGAATCAGTGTACCCATGGCCCCCACCCCTGCGGCATGTATCCACAGCACGGACGAAATACCTGACAACCAGGGTGTCACCCCTTTGAGCAACAGGGCCAACACGATCCAACCATAGGACAGATGCAGTACCCACAACAGGGGTTCACGTACACAGTGCCAGCCTCCCCACCCCACCAACCTCACACCGTGAAGAAGCGCTGCAAGCAGCGCGACCACACTACCGAGCCAGGGCAGGGTGGTAAAGGCATCAGCAGGAATCATTAGCGCGGTGGCGGCGATGGCGGCTCTATCCACAGCCGCATGCTGCCGCACCCGGTCGCGGCCCCCGCCCTGTCGCTCCAACCAATTGGCGGTAAACGCCGGCGTGATACGACCGGCCACTACGACCATCAGAACCACCACCAAATTGATGGCGAAAATCTCACCGTGCCGAGCAAGGCCTGGCACGACACCAATCAAATCCAGGTGAATCAGCAGATTCGCTGTGAATAGCAACGCCAGGATCAGCACCAGGATAAGGTTTCGGCGGTTACCGCTGCCGATGATCACAGCCCCCGCATAGAGGGTCAATGCCAGCAGGAAGGACACATCGACAGCCATCGGCAACAGCGGCGGCAAACCCGGCATCCACCACACCAAGCGGCCAGCCAGCCACAGTAACCCTAATGCCAGTAACCTGCCTCCTTGCAGTGGTTTGCAACTCACCCAGTTGCACATTGCGGTAAGCAGGAAGCCAGCAATGGCCGCTGCTACCAGGCCAAACAGCATCTCGTGGACATGCCAGCGCAGAGGGTCGAGGTCGGGAGTGGGCCAACCCCACAGCAACATACCCAACCACAGGGGGGAAAACAGAACACCGTAGAGCCCTACCAGCACAAAGAACAGGCGAAAAGGATAGGCTAACAGGGCTCCGTGCTTCATGGTCACTCTACTCCGTCACATCAACCTGCTCTGTCGACGGCAAGGGCCGCGACCACAAGAAAATGGCGACACCGGCAAAGCCGAACGCCGCGATAACCAAACCCACAACAGGCATCGCCAGCACCGCCAACCACATCCAGCTGGCGGCCAGCATCAGGGTAGCGATCACCTTAGCACTGCGGGACACTGCCCCCTCCCGGCGCCAGGACTCAATGGGCGGGCCAAGATAAGGGTGGCCGCAAAGCCAGCGTTGAAAACGTGGCGATCCTCGCCCGCCAGCCCAAGCGGCCAGCAGCAGAAAGGGAGTAGTGGGCACCAGCGGCAGAACCATACCCACAACACCCGCCACCAGCGACCCCCCTGCCACCAGCAGGTATAGGGGTTTGGCAATTTGTCCAAAGGCACTGTTCACAATTGGCCTACCTCGTTGGATGTTTGCTTCTGATTGCGCTTCAAGCAGCCAACGCAAGAGCTTCTTACCTCTTAACTATGGCAAATTTTACCGAAATTGCGATGATTTAGCGCAAAGGCTTGCTCTCCGGCTCACAAGCAAGATCAGAGGGCGACGCAGACAGCTCGGATTGTTAGACTCTCGACAACGCCCGACGACACCCGCTCATGACCGCAAGCCCGACGCAGCCCGCCTCCACCACCCACCAGCTGAGCCTTGGCCTGCGCTGGCTCGATGCCGATGAGAGCGCACTGACAGACTGCCGAGGTGTAACCCGGTGGCAGGATTTCCTTGCCTATGGAGAGCGGCTGCCCGCTCCTCACCGCTTGAAGCTGGCCAGGCTGTGGCCTTTGCTCGGCGCGCTCAATGGCGTACTGGCCCTGAGCGGATTGTTGGTGTGGCCCGATGGTAGCGGCATCCACTTGCTGCTGTTTCTCCTCGCCTTCTGGGCAACCCCCTTGTTGCTGATGCTCTGGACTGCTCTGGCTGGCCTGGTGGCAGGCCGCAGCCCTTGGTGGAAAACCCTGGTTACCCCGCACAACGACCGGGTAATTTCCTTGTGGTTTGTCCGTCAGTCCCTGTTGGCGCAGAGCGCCTTTTGCCTCGCTGGCCTCGCCTGGTTGTGGCTGATGTTGCTCACACGCCAGGTCATCTTTTACTGGAGTACCTCCATCGCCGCGATATCTACCGTGGTCGACCCCCTGTTTCAGGGCCTCAGCCTCGGCCTGGCGGCAGTGCCCGACAGCGCCCGTATCAACGCAGCAGAGGCCGGTGCTATCACTGGCTGGCAGGGTGACCTGCTGGCTGATACCTGGCATTGGGCGCTGTGGCTCAGCCAGGTGCTGGCGCTATGGCTGTTGATCCCCATGGCCGTCCTGCTGGCAGTATGTCAATGGCAGCTAGTACGCGCCCAAACCCAATGGCCGCGCTGGAACCAGCGTCTGCGATTGCGCTATGAGCAGTGCCAGGAGCCCGCTCTGACTTATCGCGCTCTACAGCCGGAGCAACCACTGACAGAAGCACCCGCTGGTCCATATCCTCTTGTCAGCAATCTGCCAGCAGTGCCAGGCTTTGCTTGGCAACTCGACACCGCGCAGCTGCCCAGCGGCACCTTGCACCTCGGCAGTGGTACCTATCGCGATGATCAGCAGACTGTGCTGACGCGGGGCAGTCAGCTACACAACTGGTATATCGCTGCCAGCGCTGTACCCACGGGGGACCTGGCAGACTTGCTGCAACTCCACACCAACACCGGCCGGCCCCAACTTTTCCTTGTCTATGGGAGCGATGACGCCGCCCGTATTGATACCTGGCAATACAGCTGGCGCGCCTTTCTCGCCGCTAACGGCCTGAACACACCAGTGTCTCTTGTAGACGCGGGAGGGGAAGCGAAGGGAGGCCAGGCACTATGACACAACCAGCGAGTCCGACAGACTCCCCCCGCAGCCAACCACGCAGTGGTATCGGTACCCATGCAACCTTGCCCATGTTTGCCGTGGTGGGGCACCCCAACCAGGGTAAATCGAGCGTGGTATCAACCCTGGTCCAGGATGACCATATTGCCGTGTCACCCGTCAGTGGCACCACCCGCCAGGCCCACCAATATCGGCTGATGCTGGGCGAGGACACCCTCTACGAACTGGTGGACACCCCCGGCTTTCAGCGCCCCCGCCAGGTGCTCGATTGGTGTGCCGCCCACAGCGAGCAGGCTGCAGATCGTCCCCGAGCCCTGGTCGCCTTTGTCACCACCCACAAGGAAGACTCACGCTTTGCCGATGACTGCGCCCTGCTGGAGCCCATTCTGGCAGGGGCCGGCATCGTCTATGTCGTTGACACCGACCAACCCTTCGACGCTGCTTTTGAGGCCGAACTAACTCTGCTGTCATGGAGCGGGCAACCACGCCTGGCACTGCTCAACCCCATGAGTCGCGCAGATAATGAGCCGGGGCGCCACGAGGCTTCCTGGCGCCCCGCCTTGCAACAATACTTTTCTCTGGTGAGGGTCTTTAACCCCCTTCTGGCACCCTTCGAGCAGCACCTGGCCCTGCTGAGAGGCATGGCAGAAATTCATCCGCCGTGGCGCGAGAGCCTGTTGCGCGGTATTGATGCGTTGCAACAGCAGCGCCGGGCACGCCATCAGCAAGCTGCTGATTTGCTGGTGGACTACCTGCAGGCTGTCCTGCGCTTTGAATTGCAGCTACCGGTCAGCGGCCCTCGCGAGGCGCTCCACAATGCCGGCCTGAATCAATATAACCGCGAGCTGCAACGCCGCGAACGGCAACTGCAAGATACTCTGGCCAGGCTCTACGGCCACCGCCAGCTGGACTGGGCCAACGAGTGGCAGTCGCTGCGCAGCAACGACCTCACCGATGCCCACGAATGGCGCGCCTGGGGATTACCGCGCAAAAAACTGGCTTCGCTATCAGCGGGTGCGGGAGCTCTCGGCGGCCTCGCCGTCGATGCCGCCACCGGTGGCACCAGCCTGTTTTTGGGCACCCTGGTGGGCGGTGCCCTGGGTGGTTTGGCCGGCGGCTTCGCCGGTCGCCACCCCCTGACTTTCGAACTGGTATCGCGGGTGCCCGGCTATGAGATGTGGCAGCTGGGACCAGTCTCCAGCCTCGAATTTGCTACCGCCCTGACGGGCCGCGCGCTACGCATTTGGTATCAAGTGCGAGTACGCAACCACGCCCGTCGTGACGCCTTGCTGCTGGCACCTCAGGAACTCGCGCACTGGCTGGATGGCTTGCCTCGAAAGCAGCAGGTACAGCTGCTGTTCTGGCTGCGCAAGCTCCTGAAACGGCGACTCGATGAAACAGAAAAAGGTCAGCTGCAAACCTTGCTGTTGGCCTTGGGCGAGCAGATGGAGCTAGACAACGAATCGAGCCAGCCACCGACATCCTGACAAGGTGATTTTCACTTTGCTTTTTTGTCCTGATTCAGTGCTCTCATTCCGGTCATCTACCGAATAGCGCCTAAATTCCTACCTGCTGCTGATTGCCCTCGGCTTGCGACTCTATTAAGCTGTATCAAACACAACACGAGATAGTCCAGGCAACACCTGGAGTTTGTACTTATGACAATCCATCGTGCATTCAGCAATCTTGCTAGCCTGGTGGCTGACCTGTCCCAAGTCATGCCTCGCCAACAGCGTTTTGAACGCTTAGTGGAAGTCTTTCGCCA
>JALNZZ010000087.1 GCA_023229065.1 Porticoccaceae bacterium | reverse complement strand
TTATGCTGCCCAGTGCCAGGGGGCCGAGGATAGCTTTGCCCTGTTGGGCGAACCATTCCCAGTCGAGATAAAAGTGCAGGTCGAGTGGGGGGCTGCCCAGCAACCAGCTTCCCAGGCGGTAGGACAGGTAGAGCAAAGGTGGCATTGTGATGGGGTTGGTCAGCCATACCAGAGCCACAGAAATGGGCAGATTGGCACGTATCAGCAGGGCCAGTGGCGCAGCAACCAGGCTCTGTCCGGGCATGGGCAGAAAGGCGCAGAACAGCCCTATTAGAAAGGCGAGTGACACTGAGCGGCGATTGATATGGAACAGGTAGGGGTCGCGTATCAGGGGCGCAAGCCAACGGTAAGCCGGGCTCTCGGCCTGTTTACTGGGGGGCGGAACCAGACGGCGGAATAACTTTTTGGACATGTCCTGACAAGAAGGCGCGCGAAGGGTTCAATTATGACCCCTTTGCAGGATTATTGTTAACCCGAGCAGTGCAAACCAGAACTTTTCGTACAGCTTTTAGACAGCTTCGGAAGTTCTGCAAGTGCTGTAAACAACCCTAGCGGTTGATGCAACCTGATTCAAAAGGTTGGCCGCTGTCCTCGCGCTCAAGAAAAAACGCCGTGACTCGCTGGCGCTGAGCGAGGGTATCCTTGCGCCCCAGGTCGATAAGAGCGCCGCAGAACCCGGGCTCGAACAGCAGATAGCTGAGAGCACTGGTGCCGCCGCCACGAGCGGTTGCGCCAGTGAGTCTGAGAAAGGCCCTGACACTGCGCGGCAGCTCACTGCTGTAGTCTGCCGCCAAGTTGTTGATACCCTGCGATGGGGTGATGCAGAGAAAATCGATGGGGCGGAGGTGGTCGACGCCCATCTCCGCCCGCTGGCTTGGAGATAGCGGGCCGGTGAGCCGATTGACGGCGCGCAGGGTTTCCAGATCGCTCTCAATCGTATCGATAAAGGCACTGTTGAGCATATGGCTGATCATCTGCGCGAGGGACGGCGAGTGGTACACAGTTTCATCAAACTGGCTGCGGGCCGGATTGTCGCTGACACCGACGACAAACAGACGGTTGGCGCCGAGATGCAGAGCCGGGCTCAGAGGCTTGAGTTGACGCAGGGCACCGTCGCCGTAAAAGTGATCGCCGATCTGTACCGGAGGGAAAATAGTGGGAATGGCCGCTGACGCCATCAAGTGGTCGAGAGTCAGACCGGTGCGCAGCCCCATGCGCCGTGCCCGCTTCCAGTTTTCCAGTTCGCCCTGGAAAAAAGTAATGGATTGGCCTGTGCTGTAGGACATGGCGGTGATGGCTACTGCCCGCAAGTGGCGGCTGGCGATGGCCTCATCGATTTCGCGAAACTGAATATACTCCGCCAGCAGCTCCCGCAGTGGCTCGTTGTCGAGCAAAGCCACAGGGCTGCGAATCCCTGATTTACTGTGCATCAGCGACGAGAGCAAGCTCAGGCTGTTGCGAAACACCCCCCAGCCATCAGTGCGATAGATACTTTCCGCGTGAAGGCTGCGCCAGACAGTTTCCAGTTGTTCGACCCGCGCAGCGAAGTGACCTGGCCGCCCAGCCAGTCCCAGGGTGTTGATGGCACCGGCAGAGGTGCCGCAGATAATGGGGAACGGCGTGAGGTAAGTGTCCGGTAAAATCTCCGCGAGGGCCTTGAGCACGCCCACCTGATAGGCGGCTCTGGCGCCGCCGCCGGAGAGGATCAATGCATTCATTGGCTTGATTGGCTGGTTGTGAGGGTCGGGCAAAGCCTATACTGTGAGCAGTGGTTCGACAAGGATGTTGGTCATGATTCTCTCCCTCTGGCTCTGTGCTGCCGGGGTTTTTTCGGCAGCATTGGTACCTTGGTTGCCGCCTCCCGGCGTTATTATCAGCTGTGTCATCCTCTCTTTACTGTGGCTCTTGAGGCGCTGGCCCTGGCGGCCCTGCGCCTGGCTATTGCTGGGTTTTTGCTACGGCGCTGGCTGGGGGCATTTGCAGCTCTCTCATATCCTGCCCCTGGCCCTTGATGGTGAAGATTTTCAAGTGGTGGGCGTGATTGTTGACTTGCCCCGCAATACGCCTCAGCGTGCCCGTTTTGTGCTGAAGGTGGAGTCTATCGACGACGGGGTCGGGCAGGCACCCGCCCTGAGCCGCCTGCAGTTGAGTTGGTACGACGGTGAAACTCCCGCTCTCGGCGAGCGCTGGCAGTTGCGAGTGCGGCTGCGAGCCCCGCGCGGATACGCTAATCCAGGCGGGTTCGATTATCGGGCCTGGCTGCTGGGAGCGGGGATCTCAGCCACGGGCTATGTGCGCGAGAGTGCTGACAATCTGCGGTTCGATACTCACGCCGGAGGCGCTATTCCACGTTTACGCCAGCATATGGCCGACCAGATTAAAGCCCGCGATGACAGCCCCGCTGTGGTGGGTTTTATGGCGGCTCTGGTGCTGGGCGACGGCGGTGGCATTGCCGCTTCAGTATGGGAGGTACTGGCTGCTACCGGTACCGTCCATCTGATGGTGGTATCGGGGCTGCATGTCAGTATGGCGGCCGGGGGCTGCTTTTTGGTTGGGCTGTGGATCGGCCGCCTGGCTGGTGCCCTCGGTGCAACACTGCCTGCGCCACAGCTGGCAGCCGCCTTTGCGGTGGCGGGTGCTCTGGGCTATGCGCTACTGGCAGGCAGTGGAGTGGCCCTGCAGCGGGCAGTGCTGATGACTCTGTCGGTCACTGTGGCGCTGATCGTGCGACGCCGCAGCGGTATCTGGCAGGCATTTTCCCTGTCGCTGCTGGGAGTGGCGGTCTTGGACCCGGTGGCGGTGTTGCGCCCCGGTTTCTGGTTGTCCTTTGGGGCTGTCGCAGCGCTGCTGTTGTGGTTCGCCCCCCGGCCTCTCGCTACCCGTGGCGGGCAGCGGTGGCGAGATCAGTGGCGACGCCAGGGTGAAGCCCAGGTGGTGGTATTTGTCGCTCTGCTGGGGCTGTTGTTGTTCTTTCAGGGTGAAATGCCGGTTATCTCGCCGTTGGTGAACTTGTTGGCTGTGCCCTGGGTGAGTGTGGTGATTGTACCGCTGTGTCTGATCGGAGCGCTGTTCGTCTGGTTGCCGCCACTGCGCGATGGGCTGTGGAATCTCGCTGCCTGGCAGTTGCATTGGCTGGAGTCAGGGCTCGAGTGGGCAGCACTGTACGGGGAGCAGCTGGCCTGGAAGCCGGCCGGCGCCGGCAGCCTGTTCTTTATTGCCAGCCTTGCAGTAGTAGCGGCATTGCTGGCACTACCTGTTGCACTCCACAGCCGCGTACCAGCAGCACTGCTGTTGACCGGGTTACTGTTTGCCCGTCCGGCGGCGCCCGCGCCATTGGAATTGACAGTGCTCGATGTCGGTCAGGGCTTGGCGGCGGTGGTGCGCGGCCAAGGCCGCACCCTGGTGTACGATACCGGCCCAGCCTACAGTGAGTCTTTCAATGCCGGCGCAGGTATTGTTGTCCCTTACCTGCGCAGTTTAGGTGTTGCCGAGATTGATCTGCTGGTGATCAGCCATGGTGACAACGACCACGCTGGTGGGGCGGTCGATCTGGTCAAGGCTATAGCGCCGGGTGAAATTGTGGTTGGTGCCGGCGAGGCGATTGCCGTCGCGGATGTGAAGCCGTGCCGGGCAGGTCAGCGTTGGCAGTGGGGCGAGTTGGAGCTCACGATGCTGTGGCCGCCCATGGAGGCCTCTACCTTAGTGACAGCTAACGATGGTTCCTGTGTATTACATCTGCACTGGCAAGGGGTTGATATTCTGCTGCCGGGGGATATCGAACTGGCCGCTGAGCAACGTATCGTAGACGGTTCTCGACCGGCATCGGAGGGGGCGGTGGACGTTGTACTGGCTCCTCATCACGGCAGCCGCACCTCGTCATCCACGGCCTTCATACGCTGGGCTGACCCTCGGCATGTGGTCTTTTCTGCTGGCTTCCACCACCACTTCGGCCATCCTCATCCCCAGGTAGTGGAGCGCTATCGCCATCACGGGGCTCGACTGTGGTACACCGCGGAGAGCGGTGCCCTGGTTTTTCGCTGGTACAGCGGAGAGGCAGAGCCGGATATCACTGAATACCGGTTACGCCCCTGGCGACCTTGGTGGCAGCGATAAGCTTTTATGACGGCACGGGCGCTCACCAGAGGCAAGGAGGCATGGTGCTTTGTACTCGTTGCGGGCATAAAAAGGATGTGTCTACAAACACCCACCGACCTCCCAACACCTCGCCGCCTTTATGGTAAAGTTGCGCGGAAAAGCATCCAGGGATCGCCTGTGTACAAAAGCATGATAGCCGGTGGAGGCTGGGTACTGTTATCCGGTTATAGTGTCTGTGTTGTTGGGCCTTGTGCAGGGCCTGCTCGATTCAGCCCGCTACAGATTGCCACCCAGGCGCCAGGGGAGTGTGCACTTTGATGGCGGGAGAGTCTGTATTGATGGAGAGAATTTGTTGAAGGCGCATTCCTCGTTGCCCAGTCATCTGGCTACCTACTGGCGATTGCTGCGTTATATTCGCCACTACTGGCCGGTGTTTATCGTCAGCGTTCTGGGCATGTGGCTGTTTTCCGCCATGGAAATAGCATTCGTCGATTTGCTGGGTTACCTGATCAATGTCCTCACGGTTGTCACGGGCGAAGCCGCTGGTGGTACCGGGCTTGATATCGCCAGCATCGATACTGGCTTGACGGCGCGGATTGCGGATTATTGGTTCCAGGGTGGCAGCGCTTTGGAGCAGGGGCGGGTGGTGATTCCCCTGGCGGTAGTGACTGTCATCGTCTTGCGTGGCGTGGGGTTTCTGATCGGCAGCTATGGGATGAGCTACGTCTCTCAGTCCATCGTCGACAATTTGCGTAATGAGGTGTTTGAAAAGTATACGCGGATGCCGAGCGCTTACTTCGACCAACAGATGTCCGGCCATCTGGTTGCCCAGCTGACGTTCCATGTCCAGCAGGTGATGGGGGCCACTGCCAATGCCCTGAAAATTATCATTCGCGAAGGGTCGTTGGTGATCGGTCTGCTGGTATACATGTTCTATCTCAACTGGCAGCTGGCGCTGATCTTTGGTGCGGTCATGCCGCTGATTGCCCTGATCATCAATCAGGTGAGCAAGCGTTTTCGCCTGCTCAGCAAGCGTATCCAGAACGCCATGGGTGAAGTGACCCAGGTATCCGGAGAGGCGGTGTCTGGCTATCGGGAGATGCGCCTGTTCGGTGCCGAGGCCTTCGAGATCGGGCGTATGCACGAGGCCAGCCGCCAGAACCGCCGCCAGAGCCTCAAACTCGCGCTCACTGAAGGTATCAGTTCGCCCGTGGTGCAGATCCTGGTGGGCATCGCCATGGCGGTATTGATCTGGATCGCCATGGTGCCCGATATTCTCGGTACCATGAGTACCGGTGGTTTTACCAAATTTTTGCTGACCGCCGGCCTGCTGGCCAAGCCTCTGCGCCAGCTGACGCAGGTCAACAGCACTATCCAGCGCGGCATCGCCGCTGCCACGGTGCTGTTTGAGACTCTCGATGCACCGGAAGAGCCTGATACTGGCACCTACAGTGCTGAGCGGGTAAACGGCGACTTTCGTTTCGAAGGCGTATCTTTCGGCTACGGCAACAATGGCGTGGCTGCCCTCAGCGACATCAACTTCGAGGCTCACCCGGGCCAAACCATCGCTTTAGTGGGCTCCTCAGGCAGTGGCAAGAGTACATTGGTAAGCCTCATTCCACGCTTTTACAACCCCCAGCAGGGGCGCATCCTGCTCGATGGTGTGGAGCTCGCTGACTACCGCCTGCAAAACCTGCGCGCCCAGATCTCTCTGGTGAGTCAGCAGGTGACGCTGTTCAACGACTCGGTGTACAACAATATTGCCTACGGGGAGCTGGCGACGAAAACCCCCGAGCAGGTGCGCGAAGCCGCCCGTGCGGCCTATGCGCTGGATTTTATTGAGAAGCTTGATGAAGGCTTTGAAACTCGAGTGGGGGACGACGGCGTAATGCTCTCCGGTGGCCAGCGGCAGCGAATTGCCATCGCCCGGGCTCTGCTCAAGGATGCTCCCATCCTGATTCTGGACGAGGCGACTTCAGCGCTCGATACGGAATCGGAGCGCCATATTCAGGCGGCCCTGGATGTGGCCATGCGCGGGCGCACCACTTTTGTTATCGCTCACCGGCTCAGCACCATTGAGAACGCCGATAGCATTTTGGTGCTGGAGCAGGGGCGTATTGTCGAGCAGGGCAATCACACCGAGCTGTTGAAGCGCGGAGGGCGCTATGCCCAGCTACATCGCAAGCAGTTTTCCACCGAGGACAGTGAGTGACGCCGCTGGAAAAGGCCTGGTACAGGCCTCGCAGCTGGAGCCTGTTGTTGGCTCCGCTGTCCTGTCTGTTTGCAGCAGTGGCGGAAAAGCGTCGCCGCTACCTGGAGGCACGCCAGCAGCCTCTGTCGTTGCCGGTGGTAGTGGTAGGCAACATCACTGTAGGGGGCACGGGCAAGACACCGCTGATCATTTCGCTGGTAAAGGCCTTGCAAGCCCGCGGCTATCGTCCAGGGGTGATCAGTCGCGGCTATGGCGGTCGCGCTCCGGGGTATCCGATGCGGGTTCACGCCAACAGCGATCCAGATCACAGCGGGGACGAGCCGCTGCTGATCGCCATCACCTGCGATTGCCCGGTGGTGGTGGACCCCGATCGCCATCGCGCGGCGCGCTACCTGGAAGAGCATACCGATTGCGAAGTTATTCTCAGTGACGATGGCTTGCAACACTATCGGTTGCCCCGCGATCTGGAAATAGTCGTGATCGATGGAGAGCGGGTGCTGGGCAATGGCTGGAGTCTTCCAGCAGGCCCTTTGCGGGAGCCCGTTCACCGCTTGAGAGAGGTGGATTTTGTCATCGTCAACGAAGGCAACGCCGTGCTCAATCACCCGCGCCAATACCGCATGACCTTGCAGCCGTTAGGTTTTCGCAGCCTCGATGGCAGCCAGAGTCGCAGCGTCGACGACCCACCCGCAGATTCCGTCAATGCCGTCGCAGGGATCGGCAACCCCACGCGTTTCGCCAGAACGCTGGCCAGTCTTGGGCTGGCTGTGAAGCTACATCCTTTTCCTGACCACCATCACTTTGCTGCCAGCGAGCTGGCTTTCGGAGATGGCCGCCCGGTTATCTTGACTGCCAAGGATGCGGTCAAGTGCCGTCGTTTTGTCGCGCCAGGGGTGTGGGTGTTGGATGTTGCTGCCACCCTGGAAAATAACGGTATGAACGCCATTCTCGATGCTATTGAAAAACGAGTGACCCGCCTGTGAACACTGCCTTCCATATTGTGATTCCCGCCCGCTATGGTTCCAGTCGCCTGCCGGCAAAACCGCTGCGAGATATCGCTGGCCGACCGATGATTCAATGGGTCTACCAGCAGGCCTGTGCTGCTGGGGCTCTCGGGGTGACGGTAGCTACGGACGACGAGCGTATTCGCAACGTGGTGGAAGGTTTTGGCGGCGAAGTGGTTATGACCTCGCCGATGCATCCCTCCGGTACCGATCGTCTGGAGGAGGTGACCCGTTTGCTGGAGCTGACGGACGACGCCATCGTGGTCAATGTACAGGGCGACGAGCCGTTGATTCCGCCTCTGGTGATACGCCAGGTTGCGGAGAATCTGGCCGCCAGCGCCGCCGCTGTTGCCACCTTGTGTGAGCCGATTGTCAAGGCAGAGGACTTCGATAACCCGAACATCGTCAAGGTGGTGACCGACAAGGATGGCTTGGCGCTGTATTTTAGTCGCGCACCGATTCCCTGGCCGCGGGACCATCGCCTGGCGGGTAGTTCAGGTTTGCCGGCGAGCCCAGGCATTTACCGCCATCTGGGCATCTATGCCTATCGGGTGCGAGAGCTGCGCGAGTTTGTGCGCTGGCCGGTGGCCGGTATCGAGGCCGCAGAGTGCCTAGAGCAGCTGCGTTTCTTGTGGCAGGGGCGTCGCATACATGTTGCCGAGGCCCAGGCCCCGGTGCCTGGGGGAGTCGATACGGAAGAAGACCTGGCGCGGGTGGTGGCGCTGCTGACGCGCTGAAAACCATCGGCCAGCACCCTGTGATGGTGCTTTATCCGAGTGCTTTTCGCACTGCCTGCGCCAGGGCCTCGCGGCGGTAGGGCTTGTATAGCACCGGGATATTGTCGTTGCGGGTGGGCTCTTCACCATTGCAGCCAGCAAAGCCGGTAGTGAAGAGCACCGCCAGGTCTGGTCTGAGCTGACGCGCTTCGTGCACCAGGTCTGGCCCTGACATTGCCGGCATCAGCATATCGCTAAACAGTAGATCCACGGCTTCCTTGCTGCGGAGTAGCGCCAGAGCGGCGGGGCCCTCGGCGAGAGCGGTGACCCGATAGCCGAGGGATTCCAGCAGGGAGCGGGCAAAGTCCCTGATAAGGTCATCGTCTTCCACCAGCAGAATATGCTCTCCCTCACCTTGGATACTATCGGAGGAGGGGGCGAGCCTCGAAGGCTGTCTCTGCTTCTCGGAGGT
>JALNZZ010000086.1 GCA_023229065.1 Porticoccaceae bacterium | reverse complement strand
AAACAGCAAAAAGCGGCTGGAAATCGTTAAAAAACGATGTTTTTGGGTAAAAAACTGGATTTTTCTAGCTCGAAGAAGTTTTTTAGGATTTGACGCGATTAAGGGTTAGTTGTTCAGCGTTTCCTTAATTTTGGTATAGAGCTTTGCTCAATAGCGCGCGTTAGCGCAGGCAGCATACTTTTCCCTGGATCCACCTGGTTTTTGTTTATTGTTAGTTGCAACAGTTTTTTCGCCAGTTAATCTTATGAGATTAATTTTGATATTTCCTGAGCCAACTCAAAATCCATCCTGGATATACCGTCAGCCTCATGGGTTGTTAAGCTTATAGCTACCCTGTTATACACATTGGACCACTCCGGATGATGATTCGCCCTTTCCGCAAGTATTGCCACTTTTGTCATAAAGCCAAATGCAGAAATAAAATCAGAGAATTTGAATTCTCTGTATAGTTTCTCTCCCTTAATGCCCCACAATGCATCAGAGTTTTTATTAAGGTCTTGCAAGGAGATATCTATCATGTCTTGGCTGAGTTTTTCGATCATATTGACCTCTGAAAACTTACAAAATAAAAGCCTGTAAGAGATGTTTTTAGTGCCTTATGAAGAAGTATGTTTACATATACATCTGAGAATCACATACAAATGGGCCAGGCCGCAACTGGATGATGTTGAAAGTGGCCAGGCACCACCTTCCTGTTGGCAAATATCTCCTGGCAGTTGTTGTTGCGCTGGCTAATTTCGACTGAAAACAAATTTATCACAGGATAAATCTTGCGCCTGAGTATAAACCGTCCTTTACTATCAGCGAGACCTGCTGCTGTTACCAGTCATTACCGTCTGATTAGGATACCGGGATTGCCAACAATCTATCAGTCAGGTGCAGGACTGCGCCGTAAGCTGGCTTTGGCTCAACATGGCCAATGGTGGGGCACAAGCAAAACACATACTGGCAACGGTATGACCTATACTTTTGATGACAGTGAAAGAGGGATTATTGCCCTGCCATGATGGTACTGCAGCTCACCTTCTTCCAGCGTTTGTAGAGTTGTACTTACGAGTTGAATTCAAGATTCAATTCATCAAGGAGATCATTATGAAAAGAGTAGACCAAAAAGTTGCTGTGATAACGGGTGCTGCATGTGGCATCGGTAGAGCGACCGCTCTCTTGTTGGTCCGGGAAGGGGCCAAAGTGGCCGTCACAGACATTAACGATAAAGCGGGTAGCGATCTGGCGGATGAGATCAATGCATCGGGTGGCGTGGCGAGGTATTGGCATCTCGACACTGCAGATGAAGATAACGTGCAAAAGGTCTTTACAGAGGTTGCCAGTGAGTTTGGCTCGATCGATGTCCTGATCAACAATGCAGGCATCGCCGGGGTGGATAAACCTACTCATGAGATATCCAAAAAAGAGTGGGAGACACTCATGAGCGTCAACGTCACCGGCGTATTTCTTTGTACCAAACACGCCATCCCCTACATGCAAAAGGCTTCCGCCGGTAGCATTATCAATATGTCTTCCATCTACGGCCTTGTAGGTGCTGCGGATCTGCCTCCTTATCATGCCTCCAAGGGTGCGGTTCGCTTGATGAGCAAGAATGATGCGCTGATCTATGCCAAGGATAATATACGGGTCAACTCTATACACCCGGGTTTTATCATGACACCGCTCGTCCAGGCGCTAGCAGAAGAATCACCGGACGGCGCTGCGGCATTCATGAGCCAGCTTGATAGTCTTCACCCCATTGGCCATATCGGAGAACCCGACGATATTGCATATGGCGTGTTGTACCTGGCATCGGATGAATCCAGGTTTGTTACCGGTACCGAGTTGGTTATAGATGGTGGCTACACCGCCCGATAGACGGCATGACAGGTGTCATGTAGAACAAGGGTAAGCGCTCTTCAGTAATGTTTTTGCATCGATATTTGCCAAGCCGTGACACGGCTTGGCAAATATACATCACGTACGCTGGTGTGCCTGCACAACCAACATTATTCAGCACTTCCCAAGCTCTCCCGTCATTCCCTTTTGTTCCTGTCCTGTAGCAGCGGGCTTGCGGCTATCGTGATGAAGAATATCCCAAGCTTAAAACCAATGTCTTATTCTCGCCGTCACTACTGAAGTTTACAAAAAATGACCTACACTAATGTGTGTAGAACCACTCTATTCAACAGAGGATTTGAATATGACTGATACATGGCTGACTACACTGATTACGGAAACGCCGCAGGAGGGTTTTGAGTTGGCGATCACCTTGAGCCGTCGCGGTGTTAAATACACCCAACCTGACAGTGAGGTATTGCATAAACTGCGGCCAGAATATGCTAATGATGCCAATTCATTAACTGCTGCCTCACAGGTGGTTGCCATCAATTTTCAGACAGTGGCAGCGGCCAACAATTACTGGCGTAAATGATCTGCCGCAGGTATTGCATGCATAGTCAACGTTGAGGTGGGAAATGACTGTAACAATACAACTACAGAAACCCAGGCAGGTCGAGCAGGTATTCCACGGTCAAGCTACATCCGATGGTGCAGGCGTTAGCCTGATCCGGTATCTCTATGGCCCACTGCAAAAAAGGCTTGATCCTTTTTTGATGCTGGATGCGTTTGGCAGCGATGATCCGCAAGAATATATTGCCGGTTTCCCTGATCATCCACATCGTGGTTTTGAAACCATTACCTATATGCTGGAAGGTCGTATGTTGCACCGTGACAGTGCAGGCAATGAAGGATTGCTGGACAGCGGTGATCTGCAGTGGATGTGTGCTGGCCGTGGTGTCATTCACTCAGAAATTCCACAACAAGTAGAAGGTCGCATGGAGGGCTTCCAACTCTGGTTGAACCTGCCTGCAAAAGACAAAATGAGCGAGCCCTGGTACCAGAATATCCAGGCGGCTGAGATTCCCGTGGCAAGTCTGGAAAATGGTGGGCATATTCGCGTTGTGGCGGGAAGCAGCCATGGTGTGCAAGGAGTCATGCAGCGCCCATACACTGAGCCTGTTTATCTGGATGTATTCTTGCCTGCTGCTGGTGTGGTCGCGCATAGCCTGCCTGCCAGCCATAATGCATTTATCCAGTTGTATCAGGGCAGTATCAAGATTGGCGGCAAAAGCATGACGGCCCCTGGCGTGATTGTCCTTGCCAATCATCCTGATGCAGATGGCGTAGAGGTACAGGCAGAAGATGACAGTCGTTATCTACTAATCGCTGGCAAACCCCTGAATGAACCGATAGAACAACACGGCCCTTTTGTGATGAATACCCGTGACGAAATTCGCCAGGCGATACATGATTTTCAGAATGGTCTTTTAAACTGATCCACTTCACGAGGCCGCTACCCTCTCCCCCAGCCCCTCTCCCGCAAGCGGGAGAGGGGAGTTTTAATGTAAAGGGCGCAATAACCAACGGGCATTGCGCCGAATGTAGATGCTCCTCCAGCTGATGTTGTGTTCCAGCTTATGTCGGTGTCTATTGTGACATTTGTTCATCAAACAACGCTTGACTCAAAACCGTTATTCCCGCGCCCTATCAAGGTATTCGGGTCGTCGCCCTCGAGGCGCTCGAACAGGGTGATCCCGAGGGCCTCGGACTTGAAGCTGCCGGCGCAGTTGTAGGGCTGCTCCCGGCGCAGGTAGGCGTCGATCTGGGCGTCGGTGAGCGTACGGAAGTGCACATCGAACGGCACCACCTCGACCCGGCCCGGTCCGCCGCGGCGTTGTAGAGGCATAGCCCGGTGAGGAAGCGCACCGTGCGGCCCGAGGCGGCGCGAAGCTGTTCCATCGCCGGTTCGTGGCCGCCCGGTTTGCCCAGCACCTCGCCCCCGTTCACCGCCACCTGGTCGGACCCGATGATCAGCGCCCCCGGGTGGGTGCCCGCCACCGGGTGTACCGCAAGATCTGCAACCGTGAACGCATCGCCGAATGTGGGCGCAGCACCGCCGCGCCGTGTTCCAGCAGGCGGCTCTGGACTTCATGGCCGAAGTGCTAAGCGAGGCATGATCGTGGCTGCACTGCCCTGGCTACCGTTTTGGGGCTCGGGCGGACGTACTGGTTGACAGAGCACGTCTTTACGGGGTAAAACCACACAACCACAATGGAATGATAAGGTAGCGGAAACGGCGGTGCTTTGGGTGCACGGGCTTGGCTTGGCGCATCTGGCTCTTTGCGGACGCGAAGCCTATTCCCGTCTCTTGCGGAGCGAAAGTCGGGATGACACTTATGCCTATGTCCGGTCGGATCGATACTCTGCTCGATGCTCTGCGGCGCGCACTGCGCTGGATCACTCTGATTGTGATCGTCCTGGCGGGAGTTCAGGTGTTTCTTGGACTCGTAATCTATTCGAATGCTTGGTTTCGAGGAGTCTCCGGCTTCAGTCGAGTGGACGTCCTGTTTGTGTTTACCTGCGTTGTTTTCGCATTGTTTGTCGCGCAATTTTTCCTGTTGAAGAAAACCAAATACGTGGGGATTGCCGTCGCGGTCCCGGTCCTCGGTTTGCTGGCGTACGATCTGGCCGACGGCTATTCGCTGCCGTTCCTGATCTACTACGCGGCATATGTGCGTCTGTTCTCATGATGAGACCAAATGGAGGTCGATATGAAAAGGGGAAAGCAAGGGAGAGTGGCCGATACGCGGCGCCGTACACTCTTGAGCGCGGTGATGCTGGGGGCATTGGCGGCTGGCTCGGTGGCACCCGTCTTCGGGTTCGACCCGTCGGCCGAGCATGGGCACCCCGGCATCTCCAGAGAGGGACTTGAGCCGGTTCGGCATACAACAGCCGCCGGCAATACCATTCAATTCACCGAGCGCGCGATACTGGACGTCCGGGCGGCGTCCACCAGGGTGGATCGCTGGGAGATTCACAAACCCCTCGCCCACTGCGATGACGAGACGTTGCCGGAGTGCTCGTGGCGGATGATCGGCCTGAAGAGCAAAATAGTCGCCAACCTCGCGGACGACCAGAACCGCTCAGGCGGCGAGGCAAGGGCATCGCTCGGCAGAGTTCTCCAACACGGTCCACGACTTCTACTCCCATAGCAACTGGATAGATATCTCGGGCGGTGGTGCCAACGGCGACCTGGGCGTCCGACCGATTCCCCGCTTGAGTGCAGACCAGAGAACCTGCGCCGACAACGGAGTCGATCTGGTCGAATTCGGTCTCACCAATCTCACCTCCGGTTACTTCTCATTGCGGAACTCAATTCCGGATGGTAAGTGCGCGCACGGAGTGATTGTCCGTGATACTGTCGTGTTCGACGGTATCAACAAGGATTATCCATTCCGCACCGGGTTCGCACTGGCGCGAGGGGCCGCGATCCAGTCGACGACCCGACTCGTCGAGCAGATCATCGCCTCGCCAGGCGTGGCGGGCAACGACGCGGCAATCATGGAGTTTATGGGTTCCAGTGGCTCCATCGGCTTCATTATCGACGACACGGGCAGCATGGGGGCTGAGATCGATGGTGTGAAGTCGCTGATCCGGCAGATCATCGCCGAAAGCGAGGCCAACCGAGCCGCCGGCACTGTCGTGCCGACCAACTACCTAATGATCCGGTACGGCGATCCCGATGTCGGAAGCCCGGTCGTGACCAAAGACCCCAACGCCCTGTTGGCGAGCGTGAACGCGCTTTACCCGCACGGCGGCGGCGATTGCCCAGAACTCGCCCAGACTGCGCTGTTGCGGGCGGTTCAAGCGGGCGAGGTACGCAGCACCTTCTACTTCTTCAGTGATGCCTCATCGAAGGACCGAAGCCTCGCCGGCCGGGTACAGGCCGCAGCCAACGACAAGAAGAGTCGCATCAACTACACGGTTACCGGCTCGTGCTCGCCGATCGATCCGGCCTACATTCAGGTGGCGCAGGCCACGGGAGGCCAGGTGTTCTACATCAGCCCCTACGAGGTTGGCCAAATCTTCCCCTTGATCGAGCCGACCATAACCGGCGATCAGGAGCCGATCCTATTGGTCCAGGATGTCCATGACGGTACGGTGAAATCCTATATGGTCCCGGTGGATCCGTCGGTGAAGGCGCTCACCTTCTCGATAACCTCAGAGAACCTCGGTTCGGTGAAGGTTTATCGCCCCTCCGGGGTTCAGGTTTCGGCGTCGGATACCGATGTCACCGAAGTTGCTTTCTCGCGGGGTCGCATCGTCTCAGTCACCGAGCCGGGGGCGGGGGAGTGGCGCCTGGAGATTACCGGCGCGGGGTCGCTATCGGCCTCCGTGCTCGGTAACAGCGGGATCGGTCTTTACGACTTCGCGTTTGTCGAGGAACTGGCGGTGCGTGGCAACACCGGTGTATTCTCCATCACAGGCCAGCCGGTAGTCTCCACGGACCCCCAACTCGCCCAAGCCTATCTGCTGGGAGACGTCGCCACGGCCGAGTTCGAGTTGCGCAATCTCGCCGGCGAAGTGATCAAGACAATCCCCCTCAAACCGGGTAGTGAGGATCCGCTGCAGCGGGTCCCCTACGACTCGCATTTCGGCGCGTTTGTGCTCCCCGACGAGACATTCCGTGTTTATGTGACCGGCGAGGACGCCTCCGGCGCTTATTTCCAGCGCGCCTATCCGGCGGCATTCCTCACGCGGAGCGTCGAGGTGATCCCGGCGGAGCCTTTGGTAACCGCCGCTGCCGGCGATACCTATGAAACAGTGCTGACCATCATCAACCACGGGCCGGCGGATTATTTCGATGTCGCGGTCTCCTCCACCTTGGGGTCGGTTGGTTCGGTCACCCCATCTCGGCCCTACATCGAGAGCGGTGCGGCGGCTGAAGTGGTGGTTAGAGGGGCGTTCCCTGAAGACGCCGAGATCGATACCGACGGTATCCTTGCCGTGGAGGTAAAGGGGTCTGGTGGTAATGCCGACAACACCGCCGTGGTTCATCTACAGGTCGAGGGCTCCAAGGTACAGGAGGTTTCTATCGACATCCTACCTGGCAACGATCAGAACCCCCTTAATCTCGGTGCGGGCGGCGTAACACCCGTCGCAATTCTCGGGGCATCGCGATCTGCGAGGCACGATTACGACTTCGATGTGGAGACCATCGACTTCACTACCCTCCGTCTCTCCGGTGCCTCTGCCCGTGCCAGCGGCAAGAGCGGTCGCACTGGAACAGTGAAGGACATCAACCGCGACGGTGTACCGGACCTGCTGGTTCATTTTGAGATTGGTGAACTGGAGGTCGACGCCAGTACGCGTGAGCTGACTCTCGAAGGCGAGACTACCGATGGGAAGGCCTTTGGCGGGGTTGACGGTGTCGAGCTTGTTCCAGAGAGGGGGCGCTAATCCGTAATCACGGAGTCGCCCATTGGGCGACTCCGTTCTCTGTGATAGGTGGCATGCTCCGCTGCTCGCTGGTGCCGCACAGCCCCGGTACGGCTAGCGGCAGCAAGGGGTTAGTGCTCGCACTGTAGCAACCTGACTGGACCTCAAGCTCAAGGAGCAAACGACGCCCGATGGCCGCTTCCAGGATGTAGCTGCCCCGACGCTATCGCGCTGAAAGGCCGCTCCTCGCCGATTTACGGTTGGCCAATTGCGTAGCGCCGATGGGCGAATAGCGTCAGTTCGATTTTCGAAACTCCGGCAAACGATCGATTCTGATGACCATTTCCTACGCCGCGAGTGTGTCGCGCCGCCAGCGACGGGCGCGGGGTGCACGGGGCGGGCGTACCCGGGTCAAGCCGCGGGACGGGCGGAGTTGGGAGGCGTTGAGGCGCTGCGTGGGGGAGGGGCGGTAGCCCGTCAGAGGACGGGGAAGCCTTCGGCCTCGAGCATCGCCACCAGCCGTATCAGCGGAAGCCCGATGAGGGTGTTCGGGTCGTCGCCCTCGAGGCGCTCGAACAGGGTGATCCCGAGGGCCTCGGACTTGAAGCTCCCGGCGCAGGTAGGCGTCGATCTGGGCGTCGGTGAGCGTACGGAAGTGCACATCGAACGGCACCACCTCGACCCGGCCCGGTCCGCCGCGGCGTTGTAGAGGCTCAGCCCGGTGAGGAAACACACCGTCCGACCCGAGGCCGCCCGGCTTGCCCAGCACCTCGCCCCCGTTCACCGCCACCTGGTCCGACCCGATGATCAGCGCCCCCGGGTGGGTGCCCGCCACCGCCCGCGCCTTGGCCGCCGCCAACCGTGCCACCAGCTGTTCCGGCGCCTCGCCGGGCAGCCGGGTCTCGTCCACCTCCGGCCGCGCGGTCTCGAACGGAATCCCCAGTTTGCTCAGGATCTCCTTACGAAACGGTGAAGTGGAGGCGAGGACGAGTGGTTGCGACATGGCGTTCACGATAGGCGCGGGGCGCACGGTTGACGGCTGAAGGAAGCCCGCTCCTGCGGAAGCGGGCAGCCTGTTTTCCTTTACCAGCGTGAGCTTACTTTATCAGCGAGCTTGGCTGGCAATAGTCATGTCAGCGGCAGCATTGCTGAGTCGACTCAGCGGCTTGGAGGCGCGCGAAACACCTCAGCGTCCTTCGCGGTAAAAGCCGTTCCCCGCTCAGGACTCGATCTCGATCAGGGCCTCGTCCGGGTTCACCCGATCCTCAGGGTCTGACGCCATTAACTTGACCCCATTAATTTCATAAAAAACAATTAGTTAAAGGCTGGGGGCAAAATAGTATGCATGTGGATGGCAATATAGGCGGCATGCCCGAATTGTTGCTAAGGGGGTGTCTTGTGTTTACTGATAAAAGCTTTATTATTCAGAGTCATATATTAATTTGGGGCATGCCGGCTCAGGCGGCAAAGCGAGCATGCCTACTAACAAGCTGTTA
>JALNZZ010000085.1 GCA_023229065.1 Porticoccaceae bacterium | reverse complement strand
TGAGTTCGTCGAGGGCGCGCTCCGCGTCACGCCCACGCTTACGCTCGTGTACGAGGGCATATGTTTTCGTCACGAGCACGCGGTCGCGACGCCTGTCACGCAACGGTCGGATGGTAGGTGGCTGTACGGCGCGACAGCGTACACGAGTGAGCACGCGGCGCTACGGGCACGTGCGCGTAATATTGCGTGGGCGACTCACCCCTCGGATCTGCACGCGTACCTACGTGCGATACACGACGCCATACACGCGCGCTACGAGAGCGACGACGACCCGATCACGCTTGAGACATCGGGGGAGTGGCGGGTGTACGAGCGGCAAAAACCGATCCGTGCGTGCGGCACACTGCTCCACGCGCTGTATACGTGCGCGACACGCGGCGCGCTCGTCGGATGGGCGATTGACGACGTCGTGCGCAGTCGGCTGGCGATTGCGCGCAAAATTTAGAAATTAAAAAAACAAACGAAAGGAAAAAAAAATGAAGGCGAAAATGCCGAACCCAGTCAGGAGGCTCCTGCACAGAGAGCGGATCACACAGGCGCAGCTCGCGCGCGCGATCGGCGTGTCGCGGGCTGCAGTCTCCCTGTGGGTGTCGGGCGCCTCCGTGCCGTCGGTCAGGTCCGCAGGTCGCCTCGCTAGAGAGTACGGCGGACGACCGCACGAATACAGGCAGATGCGGAGTCCGGCGATTACGGATCAGGAGATCGAGGCGATCGCACAGCGGATCATTGCGCTTGCGACGAAAAAGGAACACTAATATGAAAAAGAAAACGAAAGTAGCGGCGAATCCACTCTTCACGCGGGAGCCGGAGGCCGATCTCCGGCTTGCGCGGTCTGGTGAGTCGGTTTCTGTCGCCTTGGAAGAGGACCGCTCGGCTGGGCTCGAAGCTGGCCAGGCACAAGGAACCAGTGAACAAGACACTGGCATCGCTGCGGCCGCCGCGCCGGACGAAGGTGCGGGCGCGCAGGAAGAACTGCCGTTTCCAGCGCGTCGCACGAGCCAATACGTGCGGGACGAAGGTGCGGGCGCGCAGGAAGAACTGCCGCCGGATAAGCGCCCAAAATATATCCCGAATTACATCGGATCGAAGCGAAAACTGGTGGATTGGATCTGGGGGAACACCCCGCAGGGCGTTAAGTCCGTTGTGGATGTATTCTCGGGTTCTGCCGTCGTGGCATACAGGTTCAAGACCAAGGGGCTGCGAGTCGTTGCCAACGACCGGCTCCATTACTGCTATCATGCGGCCCGGGCCATCATCGAGAACAAGAGCACCCGGCTTTCTGATGCCGACCTGGAAATGCTGCTCGGGGACAACCCGAAGGCGGGCAGTTTCGTCCAAGACAACTTCAAGGGCATCTTTTTCGCCAAGGGTGTGCATCACGTTATTGACGTTATGCGCGCCAACTGTGACCGCCTGGAAGGGTTCAAAAAAGACATCGCGCTCTTCGCCCTCGGCAAAACCTGCATAAGCTGCAGGGGCGGGTTTGGCCATTTCGCCTCCTCCACCGAGTACGGCCGCCGTCGTCCGGATAACCCGGAAGAGTGGAGGGAACGCTTTGCGGACAATGTGCGCCGCATCAACGCCCTTGTTTTCTACAACGGCCAGGAATGCAAGGCCTGCCGTGAAGACGTGAATATCCTGCTCCCCAAGACCAAGGCAGACCTCGCCTATTTCGACCCGCCCTACGCCACCGAGTTCTCGACGACCAATTACGAGCGTTCGTATCACTTTATCGAAGGGCTCATGACGTATTGGAAGGGACTCACACTCAGGGCGGACACCAAGGTTAGATACTACGAGACCGACCACGAGACCGTAACCAAAAACAATGCCAACGCTTTTTTCCAGACCTTCCTCGGGAACGCCAAGCACATCCCCCATTGGCTCATCTCGTACCGCGACCATGCCTATCCGAACGAGCAGGAGATGAAGAAGATCATCGGCGGTCTGGGTCGGGACAGTCGGATACAGAGCAAGGATCAACACTACCGCATCTCGTCTCGACGTGGCGACGCCTCACGCGCCATAGAGCTTTTGTTTGTGTGTCGCCGAGCGGCAGGCGCTGAGATCTCGGAGGCGGAGGCGAAGGCGAAAGAACGCGAAACATGAACGAAAAAATCACATCAGAGATCTACACGTTGTACAGAACTGAGATGCTCAAAAACTTAATCATTATAGGACGCGGCGCGCCGGTCGGGCGTTGGCGCGAAGATACGTATGAAGGAACGATGCTGCGTTACGCCGAAAACACGAACAGCGAGGTGTTCGAAATCATCCGTGACGCGATCGAGAAAGGCGAGGATGTCTTCGAGGTTGTGAGCAGCCCGTACGAACATCCGACCTTCGAAATTTTACGAGTATGCGAACTCGAGCTGACGAGCGGGCTCGCGACGATCCGCAGCCACAAAATGCACGAGGATGACGAGGTCGACGCGATGCGTTACTACATTTTGCCGGCGGCCAAACGCGCGGGCGTGCCGCTCGTGCTGAGCGCGGATCTGGATGCGCCGAGCGAGACCGAAACCGAAACCGAAATGAAAGGAGACGAACGATGACGCCAAACTCAAAACCGAAACCGCGCCCGCCCTTCTTGCGGGAGCCGGAGGACGTGTACCACGCGCGTTCGAAATCGGGCGAATTTTTATCCAGCCACTTGTTGCGCGAGTTTCGAAAATCGCCGCAACTGTACCGTGCGCGCATCTTGGGCGAGATCTCGGACGTCATGCGGCCGGCGTACCTTCTAGGGCGCGCCATCCATTGCTACCTCCTCGAGAAGCACGCGTTTTACGATCGGTATACAATCGGCGGTCCGATTAATCCAGCAACACGGCGACCCTACGGGCGCGCAACGACGGCGTGGGCGAAGTGGGAAGCGGCGCAAAACGAGCGACGCGAGGTGATCTCGGATGACGATTTCGAGATCGTGCGCTCGTGCGGGCTCGCGGTCGAGGGGAGCGCTGCGGCGTCCGAGTTGCTGAGCTGCGGCGAGGCGGAACTCGTGTGCCGTGCGACGCTCGAGGGCGTGCCGTGTCAGGTGCGCTGCGACTACGTTAACGACACATCGATCGTCGATTTAAAAACGACCGACGACATCGACGGCTTCGAGACCGCGATCACGAAGTACGGCTACGCGCACCAGTTGGCGTTTTACCGTGACGTCGTGGCGGCGCATCCCGAGGGTCGCGTGATGGACGCGTATCTCTGCGCCGTAGAAAAAAAGGCGCCGTGGCGATGCGGCTGGTGGTACATGCCGAGCGACATACTCGATGCGGCGAGCGCGGAAAACCGTGTTGTGATCGAGATGCTACGTGTGTGCCGAGAGTCGGATACGTGGGCGAGCGGCTACGAGCAGATGCGGGTGTACGGAGGGGGCGAGCTATGATTTTGAGTGAAAAAATAAAACTCATCCCCATCGACGCGTCAACCGAACCCGACATTGACGGAATAACGTACCGCATCGATGCGATCGCGTGGACGTGGCGCGAGCTGGTGATGCGTGTGGGCACGTACGACCTCGTTGAGCCCGACGGCTACGAGTACGACGCGACGCTTAGGCGGCTCAGTACGGGCGCGCCGGGCGAGATCAAAAAATGGTACTCGTTTCTCGTACCAGAACGTTTGCATCGCGAAGCCTACGAGCAGTTCTTGCGACTCGTGGAACGCATGCCGAGCACAGCGCCCACGCTGGGCAACCTTGATTGGTTTCTGTGCGTCGAGGAGGCGGCGCCGGAGGCTACCTATTGCTATGCGTGGCGGATGGAATGCATCTACGAAGACGCGGAGTACGACGACCTGTACGGTATCGGTGAGGGGTGCAACGAGGAAGGCAGACGTGACGCGCTCGTAGTCGTACGCGTACCAAGCGAAACAGAAACACTAACCGCGCTCACGCACTGGATGCGCGCGCGCGAACGAAAGGAGTACTGAAATGTCAATTTTGAAAAACGTACAGACGGGTCGTGTCGTGCGAGCCCCGAAGGGCATCATCTACGGGCCGCCGGGCTGCGGTAAGTCGACCTTCGCCCTGCGTGCGCAGGACGCGCACCTCGTCAACACGGAAAACGGCGCGCTCGAGTACGGTTCAAAATCGCCGTACCTCGAAACGTGGCCCCAGATCAAGCAGTGGCTGGACGCGCTCGAAAACGATCCGCACGATTATAGGGTCATCGCGATTGATACGCTCGATTGGCTCTTGCGCAGAGTCGAAGAGCACGTGGCGGGCGTGACGGACGAGAGGGGCGCCCTCGACCGCACGCTGACGAAAGCACACGGCGGCTACGGTTCCGGAAAGCTCATCATGAACAACTATGTGTACCGTATGTTACTGCCGATCTTTGACCGTTTCGTCAATCGCGGATGGGCGGTCATCCTGTTGGCGCACGCGAAGCGCACCGAGATGACCGACGTCGAGGGAGTGACGACCGTGAGGACCGCGCCAGATATCGCGGATGAGCGGCTGAACGTTTTTATTGAGTGGTCGGACTTCGTTGGGCTAGCACAGGTGCTACCGACGGGTGAGAGAGTTATGTCGGTCACGGATCAGCCGCACGCCGTCGGCAAAAATCGCTACGGATTGCCGCCGCAAATTCCGTTCACGTGGGACGCGTTTGCGAGCGAGGTACGACGAGCGAACCAGCGCGCTGAAGCGGCGCGAAGAAAAATAAATAAACCACAAAAAAAACAAGGAGAATGAATCATGGCAGAATTAGGTTTTACTTTTAACGCGAGGTCGGTCGAGCCGATGCACGCAAGCGGGCCCATCGCGCCCGGCAAATACGGAGCCGTCATAAAGGACAGCGCTATGAAAGAAACGCGCTCGGGCGACAGCGCGTATCTCGAGCTGGCGATTGAGATCTTGTCCGGCGCAGCGAAAGGGCGCATGATCTGGGATCGCCTCAACATCAAAAACAAAAGCGAGAAGGCGCGCCAGTTTGCGTTAGCCCGTTTGTCGGCGGTCGCGCGTGCGGTCGATGTCGCGACACTCTCGGATTCGCAATCGCTGCACGGGCGGCCCTTCGTCGTCGAGGTGTCTAACGAGGAATACGACGGCACGACGCGAAACGTAGTCGCTAATTATTTTAACCGTAGTGAGCCGCTGTCTTCCGTGACGACACCTCCGCCGCCTCCGCCGCCAGTCGAACCGCCGCCGAATGCGGGCGATGCGTGGGAGGCGCCCGAACCGAAAAGCGCGAACCAAGATTACTGGCTGCCGCCAGGACACGACGAAAAGGAAATACCGTTCTAGCGGGGCGCAGAAAAACAACAACACGAACAACGAAAGGACAGCCCCCGTCTCGGGGGCTGTATTTTAAAATGACCTACGAACTAGTCCTCCCGTGGCCGCCATCGATCAACCACTACTACATCAACACGGGTCGGCGGCTCGTGCTCTCGGCGGCGGGGCGCGAGTATCGTGACGCGGTCGCCGTCGCCTTGTCGCTCGTTTTCGCCGGCACGCTCGAGGGCGCGGTACGGATGGAGGTTGATTTGTTTCCGCCCGACCGCCGCAGGCGCGACATGGATAACGTGCAGAAGGCACTGTGGGATGCTCTACAGCACGCCGGTGCGTATCGCGACGACGCGCAAATCAAAAGCTTTGCGTGCGAGATGCGCGATGTCGAGCCGGGCGGCAAGGTCGTCGTGCGCCTCTGGGAGAGGAGCGAGCCATGAACAGTCACGATATCACGCTACACCTCCAGACGCTCTTCGATCCGGGCGACATCTTCGAGATTCGCGCGCTAGCTGCTACGACGCGCGACGACACAGCGCCGCACGTGCGTGCGGGTGTGTTCGCGCGGCCCAGTAGCGCGGACGGGTGGCGCACGATCACGGACGCGATCGAGACGCTCGTCGGCTACAGCGGGGTGTACGTCACGCTCAATCCGCTCGACCCCGCGAGAAACACGGTGTCGCATCGACTCGCGCGGAGCGGGCGCGCGAACCGGAGCGCGGGCGATATCGATGTGCTGCGGCGGCGCTGGCTCTTCCTCGATGTGGATCCCGACAGGCCTAGCGGTGCGGCGACAGACGAGGAGCGCGCACGAGCGGCAGCGCTGGCCGACGTGACGCGGGCCCGGCTGGAGGATCTGGGGTGGCCTGAGCCCGTCGAGGTCGACAGTGGCAACGGGAGGTATCTGCTCTACAGGGTCGATCTACCCGCCATGGATGATGGTGCCGTCCGTGACGTGCTCGACGGGATCGCACGCACGTGCACAGGCGACGGAGCACACATCGACACCGCCGTCGCCAACCCAAGCAGGATTATACGCGTCGCGGGGACGCTCAATCGGAAGGGCGACGGCGAGGAGCCGCGGCCGTGGCGCATGGCCGAGATGATCGCTATCCCGGACGGCGGCGCTCGCGTCGTCAGCGACGCGCTGCTGCAGGAGATGGCCCTGCGCGCGCACGCCGTAGAGGAGCGTAGTGCACCACGCGAGATCGTGCGTCGTGACGGCTACTACGCGACACTCGATCAGCACATCGACTATCGCGCTGTGCTAGAGTCTGCAGGGTGGCGGCGCCTGCCGGGCACGCGCAAAAGCGGCGCGCGCACCAACGAGGACTGGGTCCGCCCAGGGAAGCGCGAAAACACAAGAAGCGCCACGTGGGACGGCACGACGTTCTATGTGTTCTCGTCTAACGCGGCGCCGCTCGAGCCTGGGCGCGGGTATCGCGTGTACTCCCTCTACGTCCAGCTCGCGCATAACAACGATGAGTTTGCCGCAGCGGCCGCGCTGCGCAAAATGCTCGGCGCCGAGAGGCCAATCGAGGTCGACCTGTCGCCGTTTCTTGCGTCGCTCGAAGCGGACACTGTCTCCCCCGTGGTCCTAGGTGAGACTGGTAGTACGGACGATGGTGGTTGGGCAGAGCCTAGGCCGATCGGCGGTACCACCCAGAGTGTGCCGCAGGTGACTGCGGATATGCTGCCGGGGGAGCTGTGGGACTGGTGCCACGACGAGTCGTGGCGCATGCAGGCGCCTGTCGACTACATAGCTGTGTCGGCGCTCGTCGCGCTAGGCTCGCTCGTCGGGAGGCAGGCATTCTCTAAGCCAAAAATGCGGGACACGGGATGGCTGCTGCGATCGAACATGTGGGGGTTGCTCGTCGGCGACGCCGGCGCGAAAAAATCACCCATGATGGAGGCTGTCCAGCCGATACTCGCGCGCTACGAGGAGGAGCACCTGCGCGAGTGGGAGAGTGAGATGCGTGACTGGCGACGCGCGTGCGCGGTCCAGGAGGCAGCCGAGAAACAGATACAGCGTGCCCTAGAGCGGGCGACGACGCACGAGGAGCGTGAGCGGATCGCGGCGCAGATGCGCCCTGAAATAGAGGAGCCTGTCCGCCGCAGGTACTACACGAATAGCGCGACCTTCGAGGGTCTGCATCAGCTCGTTCTCGGAAACCCGAACGGGATCCTCCTCCTGCGTGACGAGATGGTAGGACTCCTGGTCGAGACTGAGCGCGAGGGACGACAGGCGATCCGGACATTTTTACTCGAGGGATGGAGCCGCGAAGGCATGTTCACGATCGATACCGTCTCCGGCGGAGCGCGGACCGCTGAGCGCGTGTGCATCAGCCTGCTCGGGTGTGCGACGCCGCAGGGGATCAGTACATACACTAGGGCGGCGGCAGGGTCGGGCCGTGGAAACGACGGACTCATGCAGCGCTTCGGGCTGATCGCGTACCCGGATGCGCGCGACGCGTACGAGGAGGTAGACGCGATGCCCGACAGCGCCGCACGTGCGCGCGCGATGCAGGTCTTCGACCGCTGTCGGAGCGTAGATACTGCAGCGCTGTGTGCGACACGTGACGAGCGCGGGGTAGACTACGTGTCGTATACGCCGCAGGCCTCACAGGCGTTCCAGCGCTGGCTCGCGGCGAACGAGCGAAAAATCAGAACAGAGCCGACGCAGGCGATCCAGTCGCACCTCGCGAAGCTGCCACAGACCATATGCGCGATCGCGCTGATCACGCACATCGCACGGTCCGGGCGAGGAGCCGTGCCATATGACGCGTGGCGAGTCGCTGAGCGGTGGGCTGAGTACTCCGAGTCGCACGCGCGACGGCTGTACGATAGCGCGCTCGAGCCACCCTCCACGCTAGCCGCGAAGACGCTCCTGGCGCGGATCAGCGCGGGTGATGTGCCCGCCATCTTCGTATTACGCGACGTCTACCGTCGGTGCTGGGCCGGCATGCGGACTCGAGACGAGGCTGCCGAGGCGGTAGCCGTGCTCACTGAGCGTGGCTACCTGCGCCCAGTAGAGCACGCGACAGCGGTCTCGGGGCGGGTGACACAGAGATGGGCGGTCCACCCACGGTACACGCGATAGCGCGCGAAAAATCTATAAAGTAGCGCAAAGTACTAAGATCTAAAGGTAAACACAGAAAAAGTCGAGGTGTGATCAGCCGCTGCGTAAAGTGCGAACAACACATAAAGAGTCATGCAAAATGCCGAGAAAATATCTAACATCAAAGGGCTTGTCAGCTTTGTCAGCTTGTCAGCTTACCCATGGCTTTTAAAAATCGCGCATGTTTTTTTTCGTTGGGCCGCCATGCCCCCCGATGCGAGACACTGTCACTCGTACTTTTGTCAGCTTTGTCAGAAAAACCCCTATAAGCGAAAATAAGCTTTTTTTTTATAAAAAGGGGGTGTTTTTGGAAATATAGCCTAGCTGACAAGCTGACAAAGCTGACACAACTGACGCGGGTGATGTGCCCGCCATCTTCGTATTACGCGACGTCTACCGTCGGTGCTGGGCCGGCATGCGGACTCGAGACGAGGCTGCCGAGGCGGTAGCCGTGCTCACTGAGCGTGGCTACCTGCGCCCA
>JALNZZ010000084.1 GCA_023229065.1 Porticoccaceae bacterium | reverse complement strand
CCCTAATTTCTACACCAAACCAGCTCCACCTGCCCCGCCCCTCAAAATGGACTACTATGGATGCAGGCAACTTCAAGGAGCTCCGCATGTCCCGCTATCAGCTCGCCCGATCCTTCCAACACGACGGCAAGAAATATACCTATTACCCCTTCGACAAAGTACAAGAACACTTTGACACCACCCGCTTACCCTTTTCCATCCGCCTGCTGCTCGAGAACCTGTTGCGCCACGCCGGCGAAGCCTTTGTCAACGACGACGATATCGAAGCTGTCGCCAACTGGCAGCCAGACCGTGAGCCGGACACAGAGATCGCCTTCGTCCCCTCGCGGGTGATCCTGCAAGACTTTACCGGCGTCCCCGCTATCGTCGACCTCGCCACATTGCGCGATGCCATGAAAAGCCTCGGCGGCGACCCGAACCTCATCAACCCCCTCTCCCCCGCCGAGCTGGTGATCGACCACTCCGTGATGGTGGATTATTTCGGCGAGCCCACTGCCCTGCAGCGCAATACTGATCTCGAAGTCGCCCGCAACCGCGAGCGCTATCAGTTTCTCAAGTGGGGGCAGCAGTCTTTCAGCAATCTCAAAGTGGTGCCGCCCGGCACCGGTATCGTTCACCAGGTCAACCTGGAATACCTGGGCCGGGTGGTGTTCGGCGCAGAAGACAAAAATGGCCAGTTGCTGGCCTACCCCGACACCCTGGTGGGTACCGACTCTCACACCACCATGATCAACGGCCTCGGTATTTTGGGCTGGGGAGTGGGCGGTATCGAAGCCGAAGCGGCCATGCTGGGCCAGCCTATCTCCATGCTGCTGCCCCAGGTGGTGGGCGTGCGCCTCAGCGGTAGTATGCGCGAGGGTGCCACGGCCACCGACCTGGTGCTGACGGTCACCGAGATGCTCCGCAAATATGGTGTAGTAGGCAAGTTCGTCGAGTTTTTTGGCCCCGGTCTCGGGCACCTGAGCGTCGCCGATCGCGCCACCATCGCCAATATGGCACCGGAGTACGGCGCCACCTGTGGGCTGTTCCAGGTCGACCGGCAAACTCTCAACTACCTGCGGCTCACCGGTCGCAGCGCCAGTCAGATAGGGCTGGTGGAAACCTACCTCAAGGCCATGGGGATGTGGCACGACGCTGACGCCGACCAGCCGGAGCCGCACTATTCCGCTGTGCTGCAACTGGACCTCGGCTCTGTGGTGCCCTGTATCGCCGGTCCCAGTCGCCCTCAGGACCGCATCCCACTCGGCGAGACTCAACAGCAGTTCGCAAACTCCCTGGAAGGGGTAATCCGCACGATCAACGCCGAGGATGTAGCTCACTTCGAGGACGAAGGCGGCGATACGGCTGTGGGCCAGACACCGGCCCAGGGTGCCGCTCGGGCCAGCCTCGACGGCGACCGCTTTACCCTGGAAGACGGCGATGTGGTTATCGCCGCCATCACCAGCTGTACCAATACTTCGAACCCCGACGTCCTGGTAACCGCAGGCCTGCTGGCTAAAAACGCTGCGGCCCGCGGGCTCACCGCCAAACCCTGGGTGAAGACCAGTCTGGCTCCTGGCTCCCAGGTGGTGAGTGATTATCTGGCCCGGTCGGGCCTGCTTGAGGAGCTGGAAAAGCTCGGCTTTTTTGTGGTCGGCTACGGCTGCACGACCTGTATCGGTAACTCCGGGCCACTGTCAGACGATATTGAAAAAGCCATCCGCCGCGGCGATCTGGTGGTCACTTCGCTGCTGTCCGGCAACCGCAACTTCGAGGGGCGCATCCATCCCAGTGTGCGCAATAACTACCTCGCCTCACCGCCCCTGGTAGTGGCCTATGCCCTGGCGGGCAGTATGACCATCGACCTCACCCGCGAGCCTCTCGGCCACGACACCGACGGCAAGCCGGTATACCTGCACGAGATCTGGCCCGACAGCGCCCAGGTGCGCGACACCATCGCGAAGCATGTCGATGCCAACCTGTTTACCACCAAATACGCCGACGTCTACCGCGGGCCTGAGAGCTGGCGCGAGCTGGAGGTCCCCAGCGGTACCCTCTATGCCTGGCCGGAGTCCTCCTATATCCAGAAAGCGCCCTTTTTCGACGGTATCGAAAAGGCTGTGCCCGAGGTGACCCCCATCGACAGCGCCCACTGCCTGGTTATGGTGGGCAACAGCATCACCACCGACCACATCTCTCCCGCCGGTGCCATTGCCGTCCACAGCCCCGCTGGCGAGTACCTGACGGCGCTGGGTATTGCCCCGGAAGACTTCAACTCCTACGGTTCGCGACGGGGCAATCACCAGGTCATGGTGCGCGGTACTTTCGCCAACGTGCGGCTGAAAAACCGCCTGGCACCGGGTACCGAAGGTTCCTGGACCACTCACTTCCCCAGCGGCGAGGTCATGAGTATTTTCGCTGCCGCCGAAAAATACCGTGAACAGGCAATCCCGCTGGTGGTGATCGCCGGTCAGGAATACGGTGCTGGCTCCTCCCGGGACTGGGCTGCCAAGGGACCGCTACTGCTGGGCGTCAAGGCCGCGATCGCCGAAAGCTACGAGCGTATCCACCGCTCCAACCTGGTGGGCATGGGTATTTTGCCGCTGCAGTTCATGCCCGGCGACTCCGCAGAGAGTCTCGGCCTCAAGGGTGATGAGCGGTTCAGTATCGCCGCTGTGGCACCTGGCCAGGAAGAAACCGATGTCGTGGTCGTACGCCCCGATAACAGCGAGTTTACTTTCCGGGCGCGGGTGCGTATCGATACGCCCAACGAGTTCAGTTACTACCAGAACGGCGGGATTTTGCATTTTGTGCTGCGCCGTCTGGCGGGAGCGGTGAGCTGAAGCTGAGATAATCTGGTTGAGGTGGCCTGGCTGAGGCGGGCTTAGAGGGTGAGGTGTTTCACACGCCTTGCCCTTTATTCGCCTCCCACTCCGTCTACCTGCAACTCGTACAGTACCGGCCACAATTTGCCGGTGGCAAAAATGCGCCTTTCCTCCGGATCCCAGGCAATGCCGTTGAGATCCGCAGCGCGACGCCAGTCACCGCCCTGTTTGCGCAGCGGCGATAAATCGAGCCAGGACAGGACAACGCCACTCACTGGGTCGATGCGGGCGACGCGATCGCTGCCGAGGATATTGGCCCAGATCTCATTGCCGATCACCGTCAGCTCATTGAGGCGACGCACCGGCCTGCCGTCGTCTGTCACCCGCAACTCACGCAGTACCGTAAAGTTGTCGACATCGCGATACCGCAGGGTATCACTGCCGTCGCTCATCACCAGCCAGCGCCCGTCGTAAGCGAGCCCCCAGCCCTCGCCGGCATATTCAAACTGGCCGATCGGCTTGAAATCGGCCAGCCGATATACCAAAGCAATATTTTCTTTCCAGGTGAGCTGGATCAGGCGGTCTCCCACCAGCGCCAGACCTTCACCAAACAGGCGGCGGTCCAGGTTGTGCTGGCGCCTCACCCGACCATCGTCGAGATTGACCTGACGCAAGGTCGAGCGCCCGTACAGGCCGGTGCTCTCGTACAGATCGCCAGCGTGGAACAACAGGCCCTGGGTGAAAGCCGAGGTATCGTGAGGAAACTCGGCAACTACTCGATAGGGGGTGCCATGATCGACCGCGGTGCCAGCGCTGCAGGCCGCCACCAGCAGGGCCAGGCCCAGGGTAACCAATAAACGCAGCGAATTCATAAAATACCTTTTCATAAAATATCTTCCCTCCATGAAATAGCTCTGCGCTGAAATAGCCCCGCGGCTTTATCCTGCCAGCATGGCAGCCAGGCGCTCCACTTCCTCTGCCTGGCGCTCCACAGCATGGCGGCCTTCGGGAATACACTCGGCTGCGCGGTCGAAGTCCATCAGGGCAATATGGCTCAGGCGCGGTACCAGATGAAGATCCGGCGGGTCACCTGCCATTCGCGAACGGGTGATACGGTCCTGCATGATATCGATAGAGCCGACGATCACATCGAGTAGCCCCGGCAGGGAGGTGTGATTGCTGCCCCACAGTGATGACAGGCGGGAGGACAGATCAAAACTGAGACCATTCATCAAGCGCGTGGTCAGGCCCTGGTGCAAAGCACCTTCGCTCTCTTCGCCAGCAGCTGCCACCACCGAATCGGGTTCAGCCGCTGCTATATCTGCCTCCACCAACCTGGGACTGGGCTCGACCACCTTGTGACTGACCGCCCCCCGCGACTTGCGTCCATTGCCATTGCCATTGCGTGCCCAGAAGTGCTCGCCGCGCAGGTGGCCGTTGAGATCCACGGCAATCACGATATCGGCGCCCATGGCCCGGGCAAGGGATACCGGTACCGGATTGACGAGGCCACCGTCGACCAGAAAATTTCCCCTGTACGGCACGGGAGCAAACAGGCCCGGCAGTGATATTGAAGCCCGGCAGGCGGCCATCAGCTCACCTTCCCGCAGCCATATCTCCCGCCCGCTGCCCAGTTCGGTGGCCACGCAGGCGAAGGGCATAGCCAGCTCAGCGATAGTGGTGTTGCCCACCACTCGCTCGATGGCCCCCATCAGGACAGCGCCGCTCAACAGTCCACCACCGCTGAGCCGCGCATCGAGCAAGCGCAGAATATCGCGGCGCCGCAGGGTCGTGATCCAATCGCGAAAAGCCGGCAGCTGACCGCTGGCAAGCGCACCGCCAACCACCGCGCCCACCGATGTACCCACTACCATATCCGGCTCGATACCGTGCTCTGCCAGTGCCTCGATGACACCGATATGAGCCCATCCCCGGGCGGCGCCGCCACCCAGCACCAGTGCCACACAAGGTTTGCGCTCGGCCATGGCAGCTACCTTCTTCGGCTCCAGCGATCAGCCAACGAAACGACGCGCGTTTCTGAACAGGCGCATCCAGGGACTGAACTCGCCCCAGTCGTCCGGGTGCCAGGAGTTGGTGACAGTGCGGAACACACGCTCCGGGTGCGGCATCATGATGGTGGCGCGACCGTCGAGCGAGCACACCCCGGTGATCCCGTTGGGAGAGCCATTGGGGTTGGCCGGATAAGTGGCCGCCGTCTGCAGGCGATTGTCGATAAAACGCATGGCGGTAGTACCGCTGCCCTCCAGCCGCTCGAGGGCACTCTCACTGGCAAACTCCGCCCGGCCCTCGCCGTGCGCTACAGCGATGGGCAGATGAGAGCCGGCCATGTCTGCCAACAGCAGCGACGCGCTCTCCTCGATGCGCACCAGCGAGAAGCGCGCTTCAAACTGCTCCGACAGGTTGCGCACAAAGCGCGGCCAGTGGTCGGCACCCGGGATCAACTCCTTGAGGTTGGACAGCATCTGACAGCCGTTGCAGACCCCGAGTGTAAAGGTGTCGTCGCGGTTGAAGAACACCTCGAACTGGTCGCGGGCCAGGCTGTTGAAAAGAATGGTTTTGGCCCAGCCCTCCCCCGCTCCCAGCACGTCGCCGTAGGAGAAGCCACCACAGGCCACCAGCCCCTTGAAGGAGCCGAGATCCACGCGCCGGGCAAGGATATCGCTCATATGGACATCCACCGCGTCAAAACCGGCGAGGTGGAAGGCAGCCGCCATCTCCACCTGGCTGTTGACCCCCTGTTCCCGCAGCACGGCCACCCTGGGGCGACTGCGAGTGATGAACGGCGCACTGACATCGTCCTCGGGGTCGAAGCTGAGAGAGCTGCTGAGTCCTGGGTCATCCGCCGCCAGGGCTTCGAACTCCTCGTCTGCGCAATCGGGGTTATCACGCAGCTTCTGGATGCGGTAGCTGGTTTCGGACCACAGCTGCTGCAGCTGGCTTCTGCTGCCCTGAAACAGGCGCTTGCCGCCTTTCATCAAGGTGACTTTATCGTCCTTGGTGGGCTTGCCCACACGGGTCAGCAAGCTGCCGAGACCGGCGTCGGCAAAGCGCTGCATCACCTGCTCGACCTTAGCCTCAGCCACCTGGAGGACGACACCCAACTCTTCGTTGAACAGTGCCGCCAGCGCATCGCCGCCGAGGGCATCGAGATCGACACTGATACCGCTGCGACCGGCAAACGCCATTTCCACCAGAGTGACGAACAGACCGCCGTCGCTGCGGTCGTGATAGGCCAACAGCTCGCCGGCCTGCAGGGCCTGCTGAATCACCGCAAAGAATGTCTTGAAGCGCTCCGGCGCGTCGAGATCGGGCGCGTCGTCGCCGAGCTGACCGAACACCTGCGCGAGAATAGAAGCCCCCATACGCCGGCGGCCAGCGGACAGATCCACCAGCAGCAGCTCGCTGGGACCCCGATCGGTGCGCAGCTGCGGCGTGAGGGTGCCGCGCACATCGCTGACCGGGGCAAAGGCGCTGATAATCAGCGACATCGGCGCCGTTACCGCCCGCTGCTCACCATCCGCCTGCCAGGTGGTGCGCATGGACATCGAGTCCTTGCCCACTGGAATGGTAATACCGAGCCGCGGGCACAGATCCATGCCGACAGCCTCTACGGTGCGAAACAGCTTTTCATCCTCGCTGCCGTGACCGGCGGCGCACATCCAGTTGGCGGACAGTTTCACATCCGACAGTTTGGCAATAGGGGTACAAGCGATATTGGTGAGCGCTTCGCCGATCGCCATGCGCCCCGAAGCCGGGGCATTGAGCAGCGCCAGAGGGGTGCGCTCCCCCATTGCCATGGCCTCGCCAGCGTGGCTGTCGTGGCTGATGGTAGTAACCGCGCAGTTTGCCACTGGCACCTGCCAAGGGCCTACCATCTGGTCGCGGGCCACCATGCCCGTGATACTGCGGTCGCCGATGGTGATCAAAAAGCTCTTGCTGGCTACCGCCGGGTGGCGCAACACCCGCCCGATGGCCTCATCAATCTTGATGGCAGTACTGTCAAAGGGTTTCATCACAGGCTGCCCGCGCTCCGCCGTGCGGTGCATCCGCGGCGGCTTGCCAAACAGCACCGACATGGGCAAATCCACCGGGCTGACAGCAAAGTGGCGATCGTTGACGATCAGTACCCTGTCATCCACCGACTCGCCCACCACTGCGTAAGGGCAGCGCTCGCGCTGGCAGATAGCCTCGAAAGTAGCCAGATCAGCCGGGCGCACCGCCAACACATAGCGCTCCTGCGCCTCATTGCACCAGATTTCCAGCGGCGACATACCGGGTTCATCACTGGGGATATCGCGCAGCTCGAACACCCCCCCACAGCCGCCGTCCTTGACCAACTCGGGGAAGGCATTGGACAAACCGCCAGCGCCCACATCGTGAATAAAGGCAATGGGATTGTTGCCGCCCCGCTGCCAGCACTGGTCGATCACCTCCTGGCAGCGGCGCTCGATTTCCGGATTCTGGCGCTGTACCGACGCAAAATCGAGACTTTCACTGCTGGTGCCCGACGCCATCGACGACGCCGCGCCACCGCCCAGACCGATCAACATGGCCGGACCGCCCAGCACAATCAGCTTGCAGCCCGGCTCAAAGGGATGCTTCTCGACATGGTCTTCGCGGATATTGCCATAGCCGCCGGCAATCATGACCGGTTTGTGATAACCGCGCCGCTCGCCGTCGAAATCCATTTCAAAAGTGCGGAAGTAACCACACAGGTTGGGGCGACCGTATTCATTGTTGAAGGCAGCGCCCCCCAACGGCCCTTCGACCATGATATCCAGGGCACTGACAATGCGATCCGGCTTGCCGTAGGGCGTCTCCCAGGGCTGCTCGAAACCGGGAATATTCAAGTTCGACACCGTAAAACCCGTCAGGCCCGCCTTCGGCTTGGAACCGCGCCCCACCGCCCCCTCATCGCGAATCTCACCCCCCGCACCTGTACCGGCACCGGGATGAGGGGCAATGGCAGTCGGGTGGTTGTGGGTTTCCACCTTCATCAGAATATGGATCGACTCCTGATGGAAACTGTAACTGCGATTTGCCGGATCGGGATAAAAGCGCCCCGCCTGATGCCCTCTGATCACCGCCGCGTTGTCCGAGTAGGCGGACAGCACATTGTCACCGCCCTGCTCGTGAGTGTTCTTGATCATCCCGAACAGCGACTTTTCCTGATCGGCGCCATCGATAGTCCAGCTGGCGTTAAAAATCTTGTGGCGACAGTGCTCGGAGTTAGCCTGGGCAAACATCATCAGCTCGACATCGCTGGGGTTGCGCCCCATGGCACTGAAACTGTCGTTGAGGTAATCGATCTCGTCGTCGGCAAGGGCCAGACCCAGCTCCGCATTGGCCGCCACCAGCGCCTTGCGCCCGCCGTCGAGCACATCGATGCGGTTGAAGGGCTTGGGACTGTGGTGGCTGAACAACTGCTCGCCATCGGCGAGACGGTCGAACACCACCTCCACCATGCGATCATGAAACAAGGGAGCAATCTGCTGGCGCTGTTTGCGGGAACAGGGCACATGACCGTGCAGATAAAACGCCACGCCTCTTTCTATCCGCACTACCTTGTCAAGGCCCGCGTTGCGCGCAATATCAGTGGCTTTACTGGACCACGGGGAGACAGTGCCCGGCCTGGGCACCACCAGGAACAGATCGCCGTCGAGCGCTTCCCGGTCCAGACTGGGGCCATAGCGCAGCAGCGCCTCCAGCACTTTGCGCTCATGGCTGTCGAGAGGTGCAGACAGCTCGGCAAAATGCACATACTCCGCGTAGAGGGAGTGAATATCCGGGTTGATTTCACGCAGGGTATCAAGCAATTTCTGTTTGCGGAAGGAAGATAGAGCCGGCGCGCCTCGCAGTGTCAGCATGGATCAGTGGTCTCTCGAGTCAGGGGGGCAAAGGGAGGTCTGTATTGTACTGGAACTGGCTGTTTACTTCAGCATCTAGAGGGCATTGAGCTGGGGACACTGAACCTGCAACTCTCGCCGTGTGGAATTGGGACTTCGCACACCGGTCCCGTTCAGGGGGGG
>JALNZZ010000083.1 GCA_023229065.1 Porticoccaceae bacterium | reverse complement strand
CGTTTGGCGTAATCGAGGATCATCCGAGTGCGCATGTCCTGCGGTGCGTGCTGTAGCACGTCCATTGCGCTATCGAGGGCGCACAGCACGCTGTAGAAAGCGTTGTGCCATTTGCGGGTTTGCTGGCCTGCATGGCGTACCTGCTCCAGCAGTTCATCGCGGGCGCGGATGGCCTCGTCTCGCTCAGCAGTGAGGCGGTCAACGAGCGGGTTCCACTGCGTTTCGACTTCGGTGTTCCACTCACGCATGGCCTTGTTCCAACCTGCAACTTCGCCCGCCTCAAAGCCCTGTTCGTATCCACGCCGCAGCCCAATGACGTGGCCGGTGGCCTCGGCGTTGTAGTCGTACTGGTAGCTCATGCCGGTTGTCCTCCGCTTGCTGTGGTGTCGCCATGGTTGATGACTGAGGACGCTTGTGCAGCGGGTGGCGGGCTGTAGCGGCTGTCGTAATGCAAGCCGCTGCCGCCAATGCCGTCATCGTTGACGTTCTCTGTGTTCGATGCCGCGCTGATGACACCAGCGGAGCCAAGAGCGAGCACGGCGTTGCTGGCTTTTTCCCCTGTGGATGAGGGGCGTGAGGTAGTACCAGATCGCGGGGCCGTGTCTTTCACTTCGACGAATTCAGCGTCGGTGATGTCTTCGCTGTTACCCCAGCGGCTGACCACGCCTTGCGAGCCGGTGTTGAGAGACGATCCGGTGTTGGACGATGCGGTGGAGGTGCTGCGCGTCGGCCCGCTGGGCGCTGCGGACGGCGCCGGGGTGTCGTGCTGCGGTGCTACCCCTTGTCCGTTGGCATTCAGCAGGCGCGGGTGGTTGCCGCCACCGCTGCGGCCACCGCCACCGTTGCCAGTGGGGCCGCTCGGCCCGCTTAGACTGCCTGCGCCTCCAGAGTCACCGTTCAGGCGATTATTCGGTGTTTTTGCCTCGGGTTGGCCCGGAGACGCACCGCCGCGCAACGCACTGGGGCCATATTTTTCCGACTGCCCGCGCATCTGCTCGGTAGCTTGGGTTTCGCCCATCGAGCTGATACCAGCGCCGATCCAGCGCAGCACGGTGTCCGGCAAGCTCTGCGACAGCCCGAAAATCATGTACATCACGGGCAGCAGAACGAAGCCATAGACGATGAGCCAGTTCTTCCACTGCAAAAATTCAATGAACCAACCCAGCGATTCCGCCGACGTTACGTTGGCGTGATACATCGCCCAGAATGCTTTGCTGATGTACCCAACCACCGGATTGGCGACCATCATCGCGGCGAACAGGCCGGTGATGATGAGCGCCGGGCGGATGAAGAGCGACAGCAGGAGCAGATAACCTTGAGTCTGACTGCCGACGAAGGTGCGGTCAGGCGTCATGTGCATGACCGCCCACAGGGGCGCGGCAATGATCGACTGGAGCACTGCCATCAACCAGCCAACAAACGCGATCATGAAAATCGTGTACGGCAGGCTCGGCAGGAACACGCCGAAGTAAAAAGCCAATCGGCCCAGCCACGTTGTGACTTCGGCCAACGGGGTCAGGAAGTTGTAAATGACCCAATTCAGGAAGGTGTCGGCCAGTGGGGTGGCATCGACCTTGTTTCCCATGAAGCTGACGCTGCCCACCGCTGCGGCGGCGGCTTTCAGGCCGGACAGCGAAGTGTGGATCAGCCGGTCGGCTGCAAAACCCGTCGATTGCAGTAGTGCGAGCACGTCACCCGTGGTTTTGATGCGGGCAATGGCGTCCACGTCGCCATCGGTGCCGATCATGGTGCTGGTCACGCGCTCCATGCCCCACTGCACGAAACCGCTCATGAAGCTGTCACCCCGGCTGCCCAATGTGTCGATGCTGAGATCGTCGAGGGAAGATGGGATCAGGTTCGACTTGAGATCGGCAGCCCGAGGGGTGTCGGGCGTGGTGTAGCTTCCCCCGGTCAGCGACTTGCTGATGATGGTGTTGTAGACCGTGGTATAGCTGTTGGCAGCCAGCGATGAATGCGGCCCTTGCGGTAGGGTGTTGAGGTTTGGTGCGGTGGCCTGTGCGACGTTTTCGGAGTAGATGCGGCCCAGCTCTTCCTTGATACCGCCGAGGCGCTGATAGAAGCCGCCTGCCATTGCCCAGCCATCCTTGGTGATGTCGGTGACGTACTTCTGCATGATCTGTTGCAGCGTGGTGTCGGCTGCAATCTGAGCGGTCAGGCTTGCGGTCAGAGTGCTCTGGGCTTGATTGACGATCTGGTTGAAACGGTCGCTCGTTACGTTCTCCCAGCCGGATTCGTTGATGGTCGCGGGCCATTCGCCAACCCACACCTCAATGTCCTGCATCACCTTGTTGACAGCGGTCGCTTTGGCGTTCAGAGCGGCGACACGGATCGCCGACATGGCCGAGGCGTTATCCTGAATCTTGGCCGGATCAAAGATGGACGCCGCTGACGTGGTAGTTTCAGCGGCGATGGCAGCCGGAGCCGAATAGCTGTAGACCTTCACCGAGCCGCAAAGCGGCACACCGCCACCCAGATTGGTGACGGCATTTCGATCCTTCGCCTGATAGATCATTGCCTTCTTGCTGCCGCCTTCGGCAATGGTCTGGTCAGGTGTTCCGGCTGCGCTGACGTTCGGCGTGCCGCCGCCGAAGCCTGAAAATGAGGCGTTCACGGTGCGCTTGCACCACGCCACGGCTAAGTACTCCTGCGCGAATTGGCGAATGTCATATAAGGGATAGTTCGGGTTCGGCTTGGCCCCGCTGCCAAGGCCCATCTGGGCACTGGTCGCAGTGAGTGCGCCGTTGATGATCCCGTTCTCTGTGCCGATCTTGAACAAGGTGTTGGCGAAACCCACACCCCATAGCGCGAACATCATCACGATGAGCTGAATGAAGCTGTAGCCGCTTGTGGTTGGCAGCAGCACGCTTCCGCCTGAAACGATCCGTACAGGCGTCCAGAGTGAAGACCAGTTCCGTCCCATCGCCTCGCCTTCGTTCGCAGTGTTCGTCACGCCCATGACGGCGACGTAGCTGACGATCAGGCTGGCGACCACCAGTAGGCCCGAATTGAAGACCGAGAAGATCGAGGCCATCACGCTGACACTGGCATCAACAGCGTCAGGGCTTGCCCCTTGGGTCAGCTTCTCGACGACCGGCCCGAAGATCCACTGAAGGATTCCGACCGATACGTCGGTACATGACCCTGCTGCTGGATCGCAGGGCGAGAACGGCATTGATGGATCGGCGGCAGCCACGGCGATGCTCCCAAAATTGGCCAAGATGCCGTCATTCTAGGTGTTGTCGCGTATCGCTGCAACGGTATGCAAAAACTAAAGCATGGACATCAAAAACCGCTGAAATCCGCATAAATAAAGGGTTTTATGGTTTTGCAGATGGACTATAGACCATAAAAATATTTATTTTTCTCTAGTCTATTGAGCTAGATATATATCTGTATCTATAATCTCGCCATGCTTGTGATAGATATCTAGCTCAACTCTGGAGGATGATGACGTGACGATCTTTGCTGTGGTGAATACCAAAGGCGGCGTGGGCAAGACCACGACCGCCGTCCATCTCGCCACGATGCTGGCCCGGCAGGGCAAGACCTTGCTGATTGACGGCGACCCGCAGGCGAGTGCCGCGAGCTGGGCTGCGTGGCGGCGAGAGAACGAGGGCTACACGCCCAGCCCGACGACGACATGCCTCGCGGGCAAAGCGATCCTGGCCGAAGGCAAGCAGCTTGCCAGCGGCTTCTCGCATGTCGTGGTGGATGCCGGTGGCCGCGACTCGGTGGGGTTGCGTTCCGCTTTGCTGCTCGCTCAACGCGCAGTTATCCCGATAGGTGCTTCCAACCTCGATGCCGCAGCCATGACCGATCTGCTGACAGTGGTCGAGCTGGCCCGTGACTACAACCCCGACCTCGATGTGCGCGTGTTGCTGACCCGCGTCGATCCGCGCACCAAGGACGCCGCTGAGATGCTGGAGTTTCTGGCCGAGCAGGAGCTGACTGTGCTGCCGACCAAGGTTTGCGAGCGCGTGGCCTTCCGTCGCGCCATCGGCGAAGGTGCGATCGTGCAGGAGCTGGGCAAGGATCAGGCTGCGATTGCGGAAATGGAAGCCTTCTTCAAGGAGGTGACGGCGTGAAGAAGATGCGCGGAAAACCTGACCTCACAGGCATTGCCACCCCACGGAAAGACCCGACTGCTTTTCTGGAAGGTGGAGCGGGAGATGTTGCTGATAAAGCGCATCGGGATGCTCCCAAAGCTGCGGCACCTGCCGCAGATGAGCCGCCCGTGGCTCTCGTCCAAAAGCTCTTCCGCATCCGGTGGGACCTCGCCAAAGCCCTCAAGGACGCCGCAAATGCGGAGTCAGTACCGGGCCACCGGGTGACGGAAACCGAGATCATTGAGCGATTGCTCAAGCAGCATTTCGGAATTGATTGATAGATATCTATCTATTAAAGATAGATAGATATCTAATTCCTTTTTCACCAGAAATGTGGACTCTGCTCCATATTGATGGAATAACTTGCATAATTGGCGCGGGGACGGTATAAACATGGCCATGAGAGGACTCAAGTCGGCGGTCAGCCCTATGACATTGCGCGAATTGGTCGACACAGGCGTCGTTACGACAGGCGCGGCGATTCGATTCGACGATGACGGCCAAGGTTTGGTCGGGATTGTGCTTGTCGGTAGTGATGAGCTGTTTCTCGGGACAGCACGAGGCAATGAGCCTCGTTATTTCACGAGTATCGACGGCTTGGTGTCGGCATTTCAGGACTGCGGTATCAATGATTTCAAGCTCGACGCGAGGGGCTTTGTCTCTCGCGGCAAGCAAGCATCAGCGCGGCGCGGATTTGGGCGTAGTCCCCAAGGCAAGCTGGGCGTTTAGGAGTAGCTATCGAGTAGCGACCAGAGGACAGGCACCGAAAAAGCAAAAGCCCCGTTGGCGCGGGGCTTTGTGCAAAGTTTCGGGGGGCGTTGAGACGTAGAAGGAAAAGCCGGAGGGGCAATCGACTTGGCGGTCGGTGTCTCACCCGAAGGGAACCATCACAGGCCCTCATTCTACGTCCCAACCCCCCCGGTAGGCAAGTTTTTGCCCGCGTTTTTGCGCGGGTAGCGGAGGGGTATGGCTCGACAATCCACCGTCGCAGCACGCGACGAAGCACCGACACAGCGGTTTTTTCAGGGCGGCACCGCCCTGAATCGCGTGCTGCTTGAAGCTCCTTACCTGCCCCGGTGCTCCGACGATAAGACCGCTACGCGCATCCGTCCTCGTGAGTACGCGATTCGCTATCCATACATGCAGGTCAATCGACCGGGCATGGTGAGCTGGCTGATCTTCGACCTCGATCACTCAAACGCGCTCATCTGGGAGGATGCGGGCTTGCCAGCCCCCAACTTGATCGTGCGCAACCGCAAGAGTGGCCATAGCCACCTGTACTACGCCATCCCCCCGGTCTGCACGACCGAAGCGGCCCGCAGCAAACCCATCCAGTACATGAAAGCCGTCTATGAGGCGTTCGCCATCCGTCTGGACGCGGACATGAAGTTCCACAGCGGGCCGGTCGCCAAAACCCCCGGCCATCCGTGGTGGCTCACTCACGAACTGCACAGCCACATCTATGAGCTGGGCGAGCTGGCCGACTATGTGGAGCTGGTCAAGTCGCCCCCGTGGGGTAAAAAGCCACGGCTCGATGAGGTAAGCCATTCGCGGCACTGCATCCTGTTCGAGTACCTGCGCTACTACGCCTATTCCATCGTCAACCGCGAGCGTGAGAGGGGGTCACTCTCAACCTTTACGCGGTTGCTGGAAGCCTACGCGCACAACCTGAACAACTTCCAGCATTTCGGTTTCTCCGAAGACCTGTCGTGGTCCTCGCTGCGGGCCACGGTGAAATCAGTCGCCCGTTGGACGTGGGATCGCTACAGAGGCGATAGCCGCTGCCATCGAGGCGTGATGCAGCTCGACAAGGACTTGCCGCTGGTTGAGCGGCAGCGACTTGCAGCCGCACGCACGCACGAGGTCAGGCAGAAGGCCACAGAGTCCAAGGTTCGGGCTGCCTGCCGCCAGCTCCAGCAGAAGGGCGAAACCCTCACTCAAGCCGCTATTGCGCGTCTGGCGGGCCTCTCTCGACAGACAGTCGCGGCCTACAAGCATGTCCTGACCGAAGTGCTCAAGCCAGCAGTTGTCGCCGTACTGGAGGTGGTCGCAGCACCCAGATCGGATGTTAAGCATGGTGTACATCAGGTATCTGCCCCACGTGCCTCCGTGGTTGATTTGATCGCCAAGGGGTTGGGGTTGGAGCCTGTCGATTCTTCGTAGTGCAGTCCGGGGGCTTTCGCTTTTGAGTAGCCCTAGCATTTTTTAAATGCGAGTAGCCGCAAGGGTTGTGGGTAAGTCCGCAGGACTTATCCATCATCCCGCGCAGCGCCGAAGGCGCGAAGTAGTAGCCCTGCCGCCCATCGGGCGGCTTCCCCCTCGGGGTGATGGATGGAGGTTTGTTGGTGATGGCAAAGAGATCATTTAGCCCTGAGCTGCTGGAGTCGCTTCGGTCGATGGTTGTGACAAAAGCTCTTGATGCCCTCGGGCTGCATTGGAAGCGCGATCCGGATTTTCAGCCAGTGAAGGATGCGGCGACGATCCGGTTGCATGTTGCGGTTGGTGGCCAGGTTTTCGAGCTGCTGGTGACTGGTGCCAAGTTTTTCGATACCCGTGCAGACAAAGGTGGTGGCGGTGCGATTGATTTGGCTATGCACCTCTTGCGGCTCGACTTCGTTGCGGCGGTTAAGCGGTTGTCGTCCTCGCGTGTTTCCAGCGTTTGAGTGGTGGATTTCAAGCCTTCGGCGACCGCGAAACCTTGCCGGTTTCGGGCTTCCCGCGTCCGATCTTGCCGGACTGGCCGCGTGGGCAGGCTCGGTGGGCTACGCCCTTGAACCTACCCACACGTAGAGGCTATTCAACAGCATCCGCGTCAAGGGGCCGTGTCCTCGCTGCGCTGCGGGCCGCACCAACCCCTTGACCCGGTTCTTTCGCGCCCTTTGGGCGCTGCGCGTCGGCCCGTGGATAACTCTGGCGAGTTACCCACCGCCCTCCTTTCGGCTACTCGTCATTTAAAAAATGACCGGAGCTACTTGAAAAGCAGCTTGCTGCTTCCCTGCCGGTGGTGTCGTGACGCCAAGATGGTGATGTGTTTTCACTTGCCCATCGGAGGCCCAAGTCATGCAAGTCACCATCCGTCGATTTCCCTGTGCTCGTGTTCGAGCGTTCGTTCACGTCGAACGTGTCTTCGAGGCCGCGTGCGGCATCGGTGACGATCTCGTCGAGCCTGTCCTGCTGGCCGAGGTCTGCCAGCGCGAAGCGGTCTGTCCGCATCTTCACCAATGCCCTCTGCGGAGCCGGGCGACGGCGACGGAATAGCGCAGTCTTTCCGGCGTCGGCGGCTGGTCGCCAACGCGCCGCAGGCGAGGCGGCAGCTTGTGCTCGACATCCGAGAAGGCTAGCTATTTCACTTAATTTGTTAGTTAATTTGTTTGTTTCTTTGTTTGTTGTGTTATAATGAGGTCATCATGTGATGGAGGATTGGTTATGCGCCCCGCTGAGTTTTCCCCGGATGAGATCGTCGCCGCTGGCGAAGCCCTCGTGGCCGCTGGTCGCAATGTGACCGGTTTTGCCCTGCGTCAGAAGGTCGGTGGCGGCAACCCCAATCGCCTCAAGCAAGTGTGGGATGAGCATTTGGCTGCGAAGAACACGACGGAGGCTGAGCCTGTGGCTGAGCTGCCAGTCGAAGTGGCCGAGGAAGTCGCTGCTGTCACCAAGTCGCTGACCGAGAGACTTGCGACGTTGGCCGTCGAGCTGAACGACAAGGCGGTGAAGGCTGCTGAGCGCCGGGTTGCCGAAGTGTTGCGCACTGCTGGGGAGCAGCGCGAGCAGGCGGAGCGGGAACTGGTCGATGCCGCACAGACGGTTGACGAGCTGGAGACGCGGTTGGATGAGTCGCAGGCGGAAGTTGAATCGCTGGAAAGGCGGCTCAGTGAGGCTCAGTCTCATGGGCAGGCGCAGGCTGTCGAGCTGGCCCAGTTGCGTGAGCGGCTGGCTGCTGCGGAGCAATCTGCACGGGCCGCTGCTGATGCGCATGAAGTAGTGCGGTCGGAGCTGGAGGCTGCCCGTCGCGACGCAGGCGTGAAGATTGAGGCGCTGCGGGATGAGCTGACTCAGTTGCGTGAGCGGTTGGCGGCATCTGAGCAAGCGGCCAAGGTTGCGGCGGAAACCCACGCTCGCGAGCTGGAGCAGGCGCACTTTGAAACGAAGACGGTACGGGCCGAGCTTGATGCGGCTCGCCGAGAGGCTGCGGAAAAGAGCGAGACGCTGCGGGGTGAGTTGGCCGAGCAAAAGGCCAAGGCCGCTGCTGATGCACAGGCGCACGCCGATTATCGGACGAGAGCGGAGCAGGATGCAGCGCGGATTACCGAGCTGCTGGGGCAGGCAAAAGAGGCTCAGGAGGTTGCCCGGCATGATGCGGCAGAAGCCCGTGAATCTGCTGCAAAGCTGGCGGGTCAGTTGGAGGCTGTACAGGCTCAGAATGCCACTCTACTTGCTGCTGTCCAGCAGAGGTCTGATCGCGGTTCGGGTGGCAAATGAGTCAAGGATGTGCGCCGGGTGATGTGAGGCTGCTGACCCCGGCAGAGCTGGATGCTTTGCGCGATGAAATGCAACGTGATGGCGAGTGGGCGCGTGAAGAGCTGGCTCGTCGTCGAGCGGCAAGGATTGCCACGGTTCAAGCCGTGCTTGAGGATGACGACAATGCCGACACCTGATGAACTACAGCAACTCGCAGATGAAATCCGCCGTGCTGGTGCGATGCTCGTTCAGGTGGCCCATGACGGCGATCCTGAAATCCTGATGATGATCGTCAATGTGCTTAACGCATGTGCAGCAAAACCTGCATGGTGGGCGCGTGAGGCGCAGGCTGCTGAGGTCGATCAGATCGT
>JALNZZ010000081.1 GCA_023229065.1 Porticoccaceae bacterium | reverse complement strand
CGGCGTGCACTTCCACCCCGTTCAAAACATCACCACCGAGGAGCGGATGTTCCGCGCCGGCCAGTTGCACATCACTGGCACCGTGCCCCTCGACAAGATCGCCTGGTACCGGGAGCGCCACCCCGAGTTGCTACAGGTGGAACCCTACCTCGGTACCTATTTCTACCGCTTTAACACCCGCCTGCCCCACCTGTCAGATCCGCGGGTGCGGCGTGCCCTGAGCCTGGCGGTGGACCGCGAGTCACTGGTGCGCAATGTCGCCAAAGGTGGCGAACTGCCGGCACAGGCCTTTACCCCGCCGGACACCCGCGGCTACACCGCCACCACCGAACTGCCCTTCGATCCCGAGGAAGCGCGGCGGCTGCTGGCCGAAGCTGGCTATCCCGACGGACAAGGCTTTCCGGTTACCGAACTGCTCTACAACACCTCGGAAAGCCACCAGAAAATTGCCGTTGCCATTCAGCAGATGTGGAATGAACACCTCAATGTGAACATCCGCCTCAACAACCAGGACTGGAAAGTCTTTCTCAACTCGGTGGAGGTCGGTGACTACGGCATCGCCCGCGCCGGCTGGATTGGCGATTATGTCGACCCCAACACCTTTCTCGATATGTGGGTGAGCGGCGGCGGCAATAATCGCACCGGTTGGAGCAATGCCCGCTACGACGAGCTGGTGCTGCGCCTGGCTCCCGCCGCAGCCGACAGCGACACCCGCCATGGGCTGCTACAGGAAGCAGAGACAATACTGATGGACGAGATGCCCACCATGCCGCTCTATGTCTACACCAGCAAAAGCCTGATTCACCCCAGTGTGCGCGGCGCTCCGCCCAACCTGCTGGATCATGTCCTGTTCAAAAATGTCTGGCTGGAACCCGAGCCACCGAGCGGCGAGGAATAATTCATGTTCAAGTTCACCCTGTCGCGGCTGCTGCAGGCGGTGCCGGTGCTGCTGGTGGTTATTACGGTCACATTTTTTCTGGTGCGCATGGCACCCGGCGGCCCCTTCAGCGACGAAAAGGCCGTGCCACCGGAAGTCCTGCGCGCCCTGGAAGCACAATACCGCCTCGACTTGCCGCTTATACAGCAGTACTTCTCCTACCTCGGCGACTTGGCGCGCGGCGACTTTGGACCGTCATTTCGCTACCCGGGCCGCAGTGTCAACGAACTGATCGAGGCCGGGCTGCCCGCCTCCGCCGAGCTGGGGCTGTACGCTTTGCTGATCGCCATCGTGATCGGGGTGCTGGCCGGGCTGATCGCCGCTATGCGACCCAATACAGCCCAGGACTACATTCCCATGTCCACCGCCATGATCGGCATCTGCCTGCCGTCGTTCCTGCTCGGCCCGCTGCTGGTGCTGGTGTTCGGCATCTGGCTGGAGTGGCTGCCGGTATCGGGCTGGGGCAATATTCCCGGCGACAAGATCCTGCCCTCCATCACCATGGGCTCCACATATGCCGCCTATATCGCCCGCCTGTCGCGGGGCGGCATGCTGGAGGTGCTCTCTCAGGATTACATCCGCACTGCCCGCGCCAAAGGTCTGCCAGAGCGGGTCGTCATTGTCCGCCACGCCCTGCGCGGCGGGCTGATTCCGGTGGTGGCCTATCTGGGCCCCGCCTTCGCCGGTCTGCTGAGCGGCTCTTTTGTCGTGGAGACTATCTTTCAGATTCCCGGGCTGGGGCGCTTCTTCGTCCAGGCGGCTTTCAACCGCGACTACACCATGATCATGGGCAGCGTCGTGTTTTTTGCGTTGCTGATTGTAGTGTTCAATCTGATCTCCGATCTGATCGCTGTGTGGATCGATCCGCGGCTTCGCAACCCTTCCCGGGGAGGCCGCTGACATGAGTACGGATGCGCCCCATACCGGCCAGCTGCCGGATGATGCCGAACAGGGCACCTCCCTGTGGGCCGACGCCTGGGCGCGGCTGCGCAAGAACCGCCTCGCTCTGTTCGGGCTCGGGGTGATCATCTTTCTCTGCGTGGTCTCTCTGCTGACACCGTGGATCGCACCCTACGGCTACGAGCAGCAGAATCTCGCCCTCGGCGCTACCCCTCCGTCCTGGCAGCACTGGTTCGGCACCGATATTTTTGGCCGCGACCTGCTCACCCGGGTCATGTGGGGCGGACGGATGTCGCTGATGGTGGGCTTTGTAGCCACCGGCGTGGCACTGGTGATCGGTGTGCTGTGGGGCACGGTCGCCGGCTATGCTGGCGGCCGGGTGGACGCGGTGATGATGCGCCTGGTGGATATTCTCTACGCCCTGCCCTTTATGATTTTCATCATCCTGCTGATGGTAGTGTTTGGCCGCAACATCATCCTGTTGTTTCTCGCTATCGGCGCGGTGGAATGGCTGACCATGGCGCGCATCGTGCGCGGCCAGGTACAGAGTCTGCGCCGTCAGGAATTCATCGAAGCGGCCCACAGCCTCGGTCTGTCGCGGTGGCGCATTATTCGCAAACACCTGATCCCCAACAGTCTTGGGCCAGTGATCGTTTACACCACCCTCACCATCCCCAGCGTAATGCTGCTGGAAGCTTTTTTGAGTTTTCTCGGTCTCGGGGTGCAGCCGCCGGAAAGCTCATGGGGGCTGCTGATAAACAATGGCGTAGAGACCATGGAAGAGTACCCCTGGCTGCTGATTTTTCCCGGTCTCGCTCTGGCCATCACACTTTTTTCGCTTAACTTCTTGGGGGACGGTCTGCGGGACGCACTGGATCCTCGCAGCTCGAAGGATTAAGGACCCGCTATGGCACTCCTGGAAGTCACCAACCTGAAAGTCCATTTCCACACTCGCAACGGGGTGGTCAAGGCCGTGGACGGGGTCAGTTTCAACGTCGAGGCAGGCCAGACTCTCGGCATTGTCGGCGAGTCGGGTTCCGGCAAATCCGTGTGCTGCTACAGCCTCCTGGGGCTTGTGCCACAACCGCCGGGGCGCATCGAAGCAGGCACCGCCCTGTTCGACGGCGAGGACCTGCTGCGCTGTTCGAGGCGCCGCCTGCGCCAGCTTCGCGGCAATGAGATTGCGGTCATTTTCCAGGACCCGATGACCTGTCTGAACCCCTATCTCACCATCGGCGAACAGTTGATCGAACCATTGCTCTACCATCGCAAAACGCCGCGCAAAGAGGCGCGCCAGCAGGCGGTTGCCCTGCTCGACGAGGTTGGCATCCGACAGCCTGAGCGACGCTTCGACAGCTACCCTCACGAGCTTTCCGGCGGCATGCGCCAGCGAGTGATGATCGCCATGGCGCTGATTGCCGAGCCGCGGCTGATCATCTGCGACGAACCTACCACCGCCCTGGATGTCACCATCCAGGCCCAGATTCTCAAGCTGATCAAGGATCTCCAGCACAAGCGCCAGGTAGCCGTCATCTTTATCAGTCACGATCTGGCCGTGGTATCGGAAGTCGCCGATCACGTTCTGGTGATGCAGAACGGACGCGTCGTGGAACAAGGCGAAGTGGCCGAACTGTTCAGCAACCCCAGCGAAGCCTACACCCGCAAACTGATCGCCTCGATTCCAGACGGGGCCAAGTCCGCCGCCCCGGAGCGGCGTGAACTCCAGCCACACCCCCTGGTGTCAGTCAGTCATTTGCGCACCTGGTTCCGCGATCATTCTATTGGCTTGTTCAGTCCCGCCGCCGCCAAGGCGCAGCGCCATATCAAGGCCCTGGACGATGTGTCGCTGCGCATTGAGCGCCATGAGATTCTCGGGGTGGTGGGAGAATCTGGCTCCGGCAAGTCCACGCTCGGGCGTGCCATCCTTGGACTGGCGCCGGTTACCGATGGGCGGATCATCTACGACGGCCGCGACATTACCAACCTCTCCGCCCGCGCCATGAAGCCTCTGCGGCGGCGCATGCAGATGATCTTTCAAGATCCCTACGCCTCCCTCAACCCGCGCATGACCATCTTCGAGACCCTCGCCGAACCCCTGCTGGTTCACGGACTCGCCAATCGCCGCACCGTCGCAGCCCAGGTGCTGGCATTGATGGACGACGTGGGGCTGGTGCGTACCTGCATTCGCAAGTACCCCCACGAATTCTCCGGTGGTCAGCGCCAGCGCATCGCCATCGGCCGCGCCATCGCCACGCGACCGGAGTTTATTGTTGCCGACGAACCGGTCTCGGCGCTCGACGTCACCATTCAGGCGCAGATTCTCGACCTCATTCTCGACCTGGTAGCGCGCCACGATCTCACCATGATGTTTATCTCCCACGATCTAGGGGTAGTGCGCTACATCGCTGACCGGGTCCTGGTGCTGCATCGCGGCCAGGTGGTGGAAGAAGGCGATACCGGCAAAGTGTGGGCAGCTCCCCAGGCGGAATATACCCGCGAACTGCTGCAAGCCATCCCGCGCCTTGCCCACGTTCAGCCCTGAGTTCGAGGAGGCTACTCAGGAGCAAGCGGCTCAGGTTGTTATGCCCTCACCATACCGCTAACCTTGACTGAAACAACGGCAGAGGAAACGCCATGCAACCCCCAGCAGATCTTGTTCAGCAGGCCCAGCAGTTCCTGACCAAAGGCCTGTGGCGAGCAGATGTTTCGACCATGCCCTTGCCGCGTCGAATCTGCTACCGCGCAGCGCGACTGCTGGTGGTTGTCGTGCAGGATCTCACCAGTGGTCAACTTACCCTGCGCGCCATGAGTCTGGTATACACCACGCTGTTGTCCCTGGTGCCGCTGTTGGCAGTGAGCTTTTCGGTGCTCAAGGCCTTCGGTGTCCACAACCAGATCGAGCCCCTGCTGCTCAATCTGGTAGAACCTCTCGGCCCTCAAGGTGAGGTGTTGATGAACAACATCCTCGGCTTTGTCGAGAATATGAAAGTCGGCGTCCTCGGTGCCTTGGGCCTTGCCATGTTGCTGTACACCGTAGTGTCGCTCATTCAAAAAGTGGAAGATGCCTTCAATCATGTCTGGCATACCAAGTCGTCGCGCTCCCTGTCGCGGCGATTCAGCGACTATCTGAGCGTCATTATGGTGGGGCCGGTGCTGGTCTTTTCCGCGATGGGCATTACCGCCTCGCTGATGTCCACCGACCTGGTTCAAACCCTGATCAGCATCGAGCCCTTTGGCACCCTGCTGCTGATTGTCACCCGGCTGGTGCCTTTTATGCTGGTCCTGCTGGCTTTCAGCTTTCTGTACATGCTGATTCCCAACACCAAGGTAAAATTCTCTTCCGCTCTGGTCGGTGCCCTGGTCGGCGGTGGCCTGTGGCAACTGAGTGGCTTGGTGTTTGCCGAGTTTGCCTCGTCCTCCACCCGCTACGATGCGGTGTACTCGGGCTTTGCCATCGTCATTCTCGCCATGATCTGGCTGTACCTGAGCTGGCTGATTCTGCTCTTCGGCGCCCAGGTAGCCTATTACTACCAGCACCCCGAACAAATCCGCCCCGACAATCTGCGCGTTCCCCTCAATGGGCGTCTGCAGGAGCAATTGGCGCTGCTGGTGATGTTTCGGGTAACAGAGCGCTTTGTCGCCGGTGAGCCGCCCCAATCCCTCGATGCACTTGCCCAACAACTGCAAATGCCAGGTGACAGAGTCAGCGAGGCGCTGGCGCTGCTGAGTGATCGCGGCCTGCTGTTGGAGACCAACGACGACCCGCCCTGCATCATCCTCGCCTCCGACCCTGCCAGCCTGAGCCTGGCAGAACTGCTGGTAAAACTGCGGGACTCCACCGATGGGCAAGCCTTGTTGGCAAGCCAGCTGCGCTCCTCGCCGGTGGTGGACAAGGTATTGGCGGAGATGGACAGCGCTCTGACCCGCCAGCTGGAGGGCATTACCCTGCGGGATCTGGCCCTTGGCCACGAGAAACAAGCGCCGATGCCATAACCTCGGCCGGGCCTTTCCTATCCTGAGGGCAGTCAAATCGTTCACGCCAACACTGCGGTTTGCCGTATACTGCCCTCGCTTTTCCACCCACTGATCAATCAGCCGCCCGATTCCGCGCTGAGAGGAACCCGCCATGAGCGACGATGATGTAAAGATGTCCCCCCTCAGCCAGCGTTACGAGGAAGACGGCCAGGTAGTGCATATCGAAATCTACGAAGATGGCGAGGGCGGGTGGCTGCTGGAAATCGTGGACGAGGACAACAACTCCACCATGTGGGAAGACTCTTTTGACAGCGACGATGACGCTCTGGCAGAGGCTCTGGCGGCCATCGAACAGGAAGGCATTCAGGCCCTGATCGGGCCGGCTTAAAGCCTGCCATGTTCGCTGTTCATTTAAGAAGACGCGACCTGCGCCCCTTGGGGAAAGCAGGTCTACGGAGTTTGTCCTTAGCCGGGTGTGGGCTGCTGGTGCTGTTCCTCAGCGGCTGTATTCCCTTCGTCCCTTTCATTTAACTCCTGATAGTTAACTACAGGCAGTTAACTTCAGGTATTTGACGCCAGGCTATTTGGTTTCGGGCTGCTCGACCATCTTCCACGGCAAGTGCCCCGGTGAGACGTGCAGGAAATGCAGATGCCGCTCAAACTGGTCGAGAATATCGGTGATCATCTCCTGCGCGCTGAATCCATAGACATCATAAGCCTGACCGCCACGGCGCAAAAAGACTTCAGCGCGATAGTACAGCTGATCCACGCTGGCGCTCCCTGAGTTGTCGTCCGGCTCAGTGCCCCCCTCAAAACCCTGATCAAAAGCGTCCGCGTAGTCCGGCAGGATATGAGGCATCAGGCGGACCTCGTAGAGAAAATCCACCCACTCCTCCTTGACCACCGTGAGACTGACCCGCTGCTGCGACTCACGATGCACTTCGGCAGCCCACCCCTGGCGAATCAATTCGCGCTGCACCTGATCCATGGCTCCGGCAACGGTAGTGCTTACGAAGGCCTCCGCCTCTGCTTGCGCAGGAAACGTCACCAAGGTCGTCAACCGTTTACGCCACAGACCCTGACCGTCCTGATGGGCCCGGTACTGAAGCCCGGCTTTGGGAGTGCGGGGGTGATACCCCTCAATCACCAAGGCTCGCCACAGGCCGAAGCCCGCCAGAATCATGATCACCGAAAATGGCAGAGCACTGGCGATGGCCATAGTCTGCAGTGCACTCAGGCCTCCGGCCAACAACAACGTGGCGGCCACCACCCCTGCCACTGATGCCCAGAATACCCGCTGCCAGGCCGGTGTCACTGCTGCTCCCCCAGACGCCAGGGAGTCGATCACCAGGGCACCTGAATCCGAGGAGGTCACAAAAAAGATGACGATCAACACCACCGTAAGCAAGGACACCACCGACGATAAGGGCAACACTTCGTAGAGCTTGAACAGAGCGATGGCGTGATCCGCCTGCACTTCGCCGATCAATGCCGTGTAGCCCTCGTTCATGATCAGGTGCAGGGCCGTGTTGCCAAAAATGGCAAACCACAGGAACGTAAATACGGTCGGCACCACCATCACACCCACTACAAACTGGCGGATCGTACGGCCGCGACTGATCCGGGCGATAAAAAGCCCGACAAAAGGCGCCCACGAAATGGTCCAGCCAAAAATAAACAGCGTCCAGTTACCAATCCAATCACTGCGGGAATAAGCCTGCAAGTTGAAGGTGCGCTCGATAATATTGTTCAGGTAGCTGCCGGTATTTTGCAGAAAACTTTCGAGGATATGTACCGTGGGGCCAACGCTGAATACGAACAACATCAGGCAGCCCGCCATCACCATATTAAGAATCGACAGCCGCTTGATGCCTTTATCCAGGCCTGCCACCACAGAAAAGATCGTCAGAGTGCTGATTACCAGGATGGCGAGAATCTGCACCGTAACGCTCATCGGTACCACAGGCCACAAATAGTGTATACCGGCGTTGATTTGCGCGACCGACAAGCCCAGGGTGGTGGCGATACCGAACAGAGTGCCAAGAATGGCGAACACATCCACCACATGCCCCACCGGGCCATAAATATGATTGCCCACTAATGGATACAGCGCCGAACGCATGGAGAGCGGTAACCCGTGACGGAAAGCAAAGTAAGCCAGCACCAGCCCCACCAGGCCGTAGATAGCCCAGATATGGAAACCCCAATGAAAATAGGCGATCTGCATCGCCTGGCGCGCGGCGTCCACGGTTTCGGGCGCTCCCCGAGGAGGGGCCGCATAGTGCAGCACCGGCTCCGCCACCCCAAAGAACAACAGCGCAATGCCGTAGCCCGCTGCAAACAGCATTGCAAACCAGGAGGGAAAACTGTACTCGGGGTCAGCGTGGTCCGGGCCCAGCTTGATGTGCCCCCAGCTAGAGAAAGCAATCGCGACAATAAACACCAGAAAAAACGCCACCGCCAGCATGTAGTACCAACCGAAGGTTTCGGTGATATAGCGAAGCACTGTGCTGAAGACATCCCCGGCTAACTCGGGGTTGCTGATGGTGCCCGCCACCAGCAGTACCGTCACGACTACGGCAGGTGCAAATACCGGAACCAATATCACTGTGCGCGCTGCCTTCCGTGCTTCACCCATGCTGCCACCCCTCTTTTATGGCGCGTTATCGATCATTGCATGGCAAACACTATAGCAGACCCCCGCCGCCCACTCTGGTCAGATTTCCAGCAACTTTCGCCACCCCGCACCGGGCATGGCCTGGCGGCACCTGTCTACCTACCGCTCACACCACAGCCACAGAGTTATCCACAGATACTGTGGAAATCCTCACCTCCTGTGGAAATATGAACGCACCTGATCAGCTCTGTACCCAGCGCCTCATTATGTACAAGACTTGTTCGCACTCCATCCCCTATGTTGTCAGTCGCTTTCAACGGCTATACTGCGCCGCCTGACAACTTCCCCCCGCCGTGCCACCCCAGTGCAACCAGCCCACCTCACCTTTGATACCGTCATTCTCGGCGCCGGCGCCTCCGGCCTGCTCTGTGCCCTCACTGCTGGCCAGCGAGGTCGACGTGTGCTGGTACTGGAAAAGGCCAACAAAGTAGGCAAGAAAATCCTCATGTCCGGCGGCGGCAAGTGCAACTTCACCAACCTTATGGTGGAGCCGGACAACTTTATCTCGGCCAACCCGCATTTCTGCAAGGCAGCCCTGAAACGCTACACCCAGTGGGACTTTCTCGATCTGGTACTGCGCCACGGTATCCGCTACGAGGAGCGCGACCACGGCCAGCTTTTCTGTCTCGACTCAGCAAAAGATATCCTCGCCATGCTGCTGGAGGAGTGTGAACTGGGCGGTGTCACCATCAAGACCCACTGTGATATCCAGGCCATCACTGCCCTTCCCACTCAAAAGCGACCCGAGCACCAAAGCGACGACAGCAACCGTCCCCGTTATCGCCTGCAGCTGAACCAGGGACACACGCCCCTGCAGGTAGATGCCCATTCACTGGTAGTCGCCAGCGG
>JALNZZ010000080.1 GCA_023229065.1 Porticoccaceae bacterium | reverse complement strand
TCGGGGTAGCGCGCTTTGATATCGGCCCAGGGATCTTCGCCCATCTGCTTGAGGCCGAGAGAAACACGGTTGCGCTCGCGGTCGAACTTGAGCACCTTGACTTCAATCTCGTCGCCAACATTGACGATTTCGCTGGGGTGCTTGATCCGCTTCCAGGACATGTCAGTGATGTGCAGCAGACCGTCGATACCACCGAGGTCGACGAAGGCGCCGTAGTCGGTGAGGTTCTTGACGATACCTTTGAGTACTGCGCCCTCTTCCAGATTGGCCAGCAGCTCTTCGCGCTCAGCGGAGTTGACCGCTTCCATTACCGCGCGGCGGGAAACCACTACGTTGTTGCGCTTCTGGTCGAGCTTGATGACCTTGAACTCGAGGGGCTTGTCTTCCAGGTGAGTTGTCTCGCGCATCGGGCGCACATCGACCAGGGAACCCGGCAGGAAAGCACGCAGGCCAGCGATGTCGACAGTAAAACCGCCCTTGACCTTGCCGCTGATGATGCCGGTAACGACTTCGTCGGCGTTGAAGGCTTTTTCCAGCTCGCCCCAAGATTCGGCGCGACGGGCTTTTTCACGGGACAGGCGCGTGGCACCGAAGCCGTCTTCGACGGTCTCGAGCGCAACCTGGACTTCGTCGCCGATTTCCAGGGAGAACTGGCCGTTGTCATCGAAAAACTGGCTGACAGGAATCACGCCCTCAGACTTGAGACCAGCGTGGATGGTTACCCAGTCTTTGTCGATGTCGATAACCACACCGGTCACAATGGAGCCGGGAGCCATTTCAACGTTTTTCAGGCTTTGTTCAAAGAGTTCCGCAAAGCTTTCGCTCATTAATGAATACCTATATAAGAGTGGGCTTAACGCCCGACCACGCAGCCAGTTGCGTGGGTCTGTGCAAAAAGGACCGCGTTGCGCCAATCTGGCTGTCGCACAACACGTTCCGGAAAAATCGCTGAAAACCTTTCAGCTATGGCTGTGGCCGGGAACTCATCCCCTGACAATTTCCATCACGATATCAAGTACTTCCTGAATACTCTTGCCCGTCGTATCGACCTCTACAGCCCCGGGAGCTGGCACCAGTGGCGACACCGAACGGTTCATGTCGCGGGCATCGCGGGCCCTGACATTCTCGACAAGGGCGGCAAGGCTAACACTTTCCCCTTTATCCATCAACTGGTTATGACGGCGATGGGCGCGTTCTTCGGCGCTTGCGGTGAGGTAGATCTTGACGCTGGCGTCGGGGAAAACCACGGTGCCCATATCTCGGCCATCCGCTACCAGGCCGGGTGGCCGCGCAAAGGCACGCTGTCGCTCCAGCAGAGCATTACGCACCTCGGGAATCACCGCCACCTGCGAGGCGCCAGCACTGATGTCTTCGCTGCGAATCTGATCGGTGACATCCTCGCCTTCCAGAATGACCTCAGGGTGATCGCCCTCGCTGTTCATACGAAAGCTGATATCCATGTGGGCGGCCAATACTGCCAGATCTTCGACATCGTCGAGAGCCACTTTATGGCGCTTCGCAGCCAGGGCAAGCAGCCGGTAGAGCGCCCCGCTATCCAGATAATGATAGCCCAGGCGCGCCGCCAGCAACTGGCAGATAGTCCCCTTGCCGGACCCGCTTGGGCCATCCAGAGTAATAATCGTCATGCCGCTATTGGTCATGGTACCGCTCGTCATGCGTGCGCTTCCAGCAGGCGGAAGCCAGCTCGGTTGGCGAGGGCGACAAAGTCGGGAAAGGAGGTCGCCACATGCTGGCAATCGCGGATGGTGACCTCATCGTTGGCTACCAGGCTGGCGACAGCAAAAGCCATGGAGATACGGTGGTCGTAGTGGCTCTCTACCACTCCGCCACCCAAGCCACCCCGGGCCAGAGCGCCGCCGGTGATCACGATGCCATCCGGGCGCGGCTCGGTCTGCACGCCCAAAGTGGCGAGGCCGTCGGCCATGGCCTGGATACGGTCACTCTCCTTGACGCGCAGCTCTTCGGCACCGCTCAACACGGTAGTGCCCTCGGCGCAGGCGGCGGCAATGAACAAGGCTGGAAACTCATCAATGGCCAGGGGAACCTGCTCCTCCGGAATAGCGATACCTTTGAGAGGGGCATAGCGAACGCGAATATCCGCCACCGGTTCGCCGCCGACATTGCGCTCGTTCTCCAGGGTGAGGTCGCCGCCCATCAGGCGCAGAATATTGATGACGCCGATCCGCGTGGGGTTAATGCCTACGTGCTCCAGCAGCAGTTCCGAGCCCGGCACAATGGAAGCTGCCACCATGAAAAAAGCCGCCGAGGAAATATCGGCCGGCACATCGATATCACAGGCCTTGAGTATCCCGCCGCCGCGGACGCGGGCAGTGGCACCGTCGCGCTCTACCGGGTAGCCAAAGCCGCCCAACATGCGCTCAGTGTGATCCCGGGTCGGTGCCGGCTCAGTCACTGCCGTCTCGCCCTCCGCGTACAGGCCTGCCAGTAGAAGTGCTGATTTTACCTGGGCGCTGGCCATTGGCAGTACATAGTTGATACCGTTGAGGGAATCGACACCGCGCACCACCAGAGGTGGACAGCCCCCCTCCTCCGTTTCGATCACGGCCCCCATCAGCGCGAGGGGTTCTGCGACTCGTCCCATGGGGCGTTTGGACAACGACTCGTCGCCCGTCATCACCACATCGAAGGGCTGCCCCGCCAGTAATCCCGCTAACAGCCGCATGGATGTTCCGGAGTTGCCCAGGTAGAGAGGTCCGGGCGGCGGCTTGAGGCCGTGCATGCCCACGCCGTGGATGATGACTTCGCCGCGGCTGGGCCCCTCAATGACAACGCCCATGTCGCGGAAGGTCTGCAGGGTTGCCAAGGCATCCTCCCCCTCCAGAAAACCGCTGACACGGGTGATGCCCTCTGCCAGAGAGCCGAGCATGATGGCGCGATGTGAAATGGACTTGTCGCCCGGAACGCGCAGGCGGCCACTGAGAGGGCCCGGCGCTTTCTGGGTGCGGTAGATCAGGGATTGGCTGGTCATGGGTTCGAGATAGGCCTTTCGTTCAAGCATCTTGGTGAAGTGGGTACGCGCTTCGCGAGCGCGGGTAAAGACACCCAGGATAAAGTCACTGTCGCCAACGGCAATCGCGTTGCGCAGCTCGGCAAAACTGCCGGTAAGGTGATCCAGGACAGCAAGGATAGCGTCGCTATTGGACAGACAGATGTCATGCCACATCACCGGATCGCTGCCGGCAATGCGGGTAAAATCCCGAAAGCCTCCGGCGGCATAGCGGAAAATCTCGCGGTTTTCCTCCATGCGGGCCAGAGTGTCCACCAGGGCATAAGCCAGCACATGGGGCACATGACTCGTGGCCGCCAGAACTTCGTCGTGCTCTGCCCAGGGCATCAGAGAAACTGTAGCACCGACGCCTTCCCACAAGCGCCGCACCGCCGCCAGGTGTTCAGTGCCGGTCTGTGGCTCCGGGGTAAGGATCACCCTGTGATCGACATAGAGGTTGGGATTGGCAGCCTCAACCCCGCTTTTTTCCGACCCGGCGATCGGGTGTCCCGGCACCAACTGCGGTGGCAGTGCACCGTAGACGTCGATGGCAGCGCTCACCACCGCCCCCTTGACGCTGGCGGCATCAGTGATGGTAACAGCGGGATGAAGACACTCCCTCAGCTCCTCCAGGGTGGCGCGCACCGTCAAGGTTGGCACACAGATTACTACCATGTCGCCGGGGCCGAGCTGGCTCAGCCCTTCCCGGGCGTCGCTATACACTCTATCCACTACGCCCATCTCCAGAGCACGCTCCAGGGTGCTCTGGCGGCGCGATACCCCGATGACTTCGCGGCACAGGCCGCGCTGGCGTGCCGCTTGGGCGAGACTGCCACCGATTAAACCGAGGCCGTAGACAAGCAGTCGCCCGAGGGAGCTGTCCCTGGCTGTGAGCTCTTTATCGGTGTCAATCAAGATTGCAGCCCCTATCCTGGCGCTCAGAGAACAGCCCTGGGGTAGGAGCCCAGCAGCTTGAGATCAGATACCCGGGGCTTTAGCGCCTCTAGCGCTGCGACAATGTGATCGTCCTGGTAATGCCCCTTGAAGTCGATAAAGAACAGGTAGGTCCACTTGCCGCTGGTGGCGGGCCGGGTTTCCAGGCGCGTCATATCGACACCGTAAGTGCGCAGTGGCTCAAGCAGGTTGTACAGTGCGCCTGGCTCATTTTTGACTGCGACAATGATTGAGGTCTTGTCATCGCCGCTGGCGGGCACCAGGTCGCGACCAATCACTAAAAAGCGCGTGGCATTGTCGGGACGGTCCTCAATTTTTTCCTTCAGCTTGGTGAGGCCGTAGAGTTGTACCGCCATATCGCCAGCGATGGCGGCCGAGCTCCACTCGCCGCGCACCATCTTGGCCGCCTCGGCATTGCTGCCCACCGGCACCCGTTCAATTCTGGGGTAATGGGCGTCCAGCCACTTGCGGCACTGCGCCAGAGATTGGGGATGCGAGTACACCCGGCTGATCTTGTCGGGGTCAGTGTTAGGTCCGATAAGGAAATTCTGGTGAATGCGCAGTTCTACTTCACCACAGATTTTCAGCGACGAGTCGATAAAACTGTCGAGAGTGTGATTCACCACACCCTCGCTGGAGTTTTCCACCGGTACCACACCATAGTTGACTGCCCCTGCGGCCACCTCGCGGAACACTTCGTCGATTGCAGCCATCGGTACAGTGCAGGCTGAATGGCCAAAATGTTTGAGCACCGCCTCCTGGGTAAAAGTACCCTCGGGACCCAGATAAGCCACCGAGACCGGCTTTTCGAGTGCCAGGCAAGCGGACATGATCTCCCGAAACAAACGCGCCACTTCCTCGTTGTCGAGGGGGCCGGGGTTCCGCTCCATGATACCGCGCAGTACCTGGGCTTCCCGCTCAGGGCGGTAAAAAGCGCTGTCACCCGCAGCGGTCTTCACCTCTGCCACCTGCTGAGCGTAGATGGCCCGGGTGCTGATCAGCTCCAGCAGTTGCTGATCGACAGCATCAATCCGGTCCCGCAATTCTTCGAGAGTCAGGTTGCTCATATATGGTTACTCCTGCTCCTGGCTGTCCGCCCCGGAGGTATCGAGTTCAGCCTCTGCGTCCTCTTCCGGCTCTTCAATACGGGCGACCCCCACCAGTTTTTCTTCCTGGCGGACGCGGATCAAACGCACCCCTTGGGTATTGCGGCCCAGACTTGGCACCTCGGCAACGCGGGTCCGCACCAGTGTGCCCTGGTCGGAAATCAGCATAATCTCATCTTGTTCGGCCACCAGCAGCGCGCCCACCAGCGCACCGTTGCGATCGCTGGATTGCATGGCAATCACGCCTTGAGTCCCCCTCCCTTTTACCGGGAAATCATCAAGTTGTGTCCGCTTCCCATAACCGTTCTCACTCACGGTGAGCACGGTGTGATCGCTGCCGGGAATAATCAGGGAGATGACTTCCTGATTATCGCCAAGCCGGATGCCGCGTACCCCGCGGGCAGTACGGCCCATGGCACGCACGTCGGCCTCGCGGAAGCGAGCCACTTTGCCCGCATTGGTGAACAACATCACATCTTGCTCACCATCCGTAATGGCTGTGCCTACCAAGTGGTCGCCCTCGTCCAGCTCAACAGCTCGCAAACCGACACTGCGGGGACGGGAGAAAGCCTGCAGAGGCGTTTTCTTGACAGTGCCATTGGCAGTGGCCATAAAGATGAAGTGGTCCTCGCTGTACTCCTGCACAGGCAGGATGGAAGTTACCCGCTCACCTTCATCAAGAGGCAGTAGATTGACCATCGGGCGGCCGCGGGAATTGCGCCCCGCCACCGGGATTTGGTAGACCTTGAGCCAGTACACCTTACCGGCATTGGTAAAACACAACACGGTGTCGTGAGTGCTGGCGATCAGCAGGTGCTCAACGAAATCCTCGTCCTTCACCGCTGTGGCGGACTTGCCTGTCCCACCTCGGCGCTGTGCCTGATAGGCATCCAGCGGCTGGGTCTTGGCATAGCCGCCATGGGAGATGGTCACTACCCGGTCTTCCACCGGAATCAGGTCTTCGATGGTGAGGTCGTGCTGGGATTCGATGATTTCGGTGCGGCGCGGATCACCAAACTCGCGGGCAACAGCTTCCAGCTCCTCGCGAATGACCGCCATCAGGCGTTCTGGATTAGCGAGGATATGCAGGTACTCGGCAATTTCTGTGACCTTCTCCTGGTACTCGGCGAGCAGTTTTTCGTGCTCCATGCCAGTGAGGCGGTGCAGGCGCAGGTCGAGGATGGCTTGTGCCTGGGCTAGGGACAGGTAATAGCTACCGTCGCGAAGGCCGAAACCGGCTTCGAGATCCTCCGGGCGGCAGGCGTCGCTGCCGGCCCTGTCGAGAAATTGCAGCACCGCTCCCGGGGGCCAGCCATTGGCCATCAGGCGGTCGCGTGCCTCAGCGGGGGTCCCGGAGCTCCTGATCAACTCAATCACCTGGTCGATGCTGGAAATCGCCACTGCCAGGCCTTCGAGAATATGGCCCCGCTCGCGGGCCTTGCGCAGCAAATAGATGGTGCGGCGAGTCACCACCTCGCGACGGTGACGCAGAAAGACGTCGAGCAGCTCTTTGAGGTTGAGGATTCGCGGCTGGCTATCGACCAGGCCCACGATATTGATGCCAAACACACTCTGCAGCTGAGTCTGGGCATAGAGATTGTTGAGCAGTACATCGCCCATTTCGCCGCGCTTGAGCTCAATCACTACCCGCAGGCCGTCCTTGTCGGACTCATCGCGGAGCTCGGAGATACCCTCGATCTTTTTCTCCTTGACCAGCTCGGCGATGCGCTCAATCAACCGCGCCTTGTTCAGCTGGTAGGGAATCTCGTGAATGATGATGGTTTCACGACCGGTTTTTTCATCGCGTTCGATCTCCGCTTTGGCGCGCACATAAATCCGCCCGCGGCCAGTGCGGTAGGCCTCGATAATACCCGCGCGGCCATTGATGATGGCGCCGGTGGGAAAGTCAGGCCCCGGAATATGCTCCATCAGCTCATCGATGCTGATGTCCTCGTTGTCGATCATCGCCAGACAGGCCGAAATCACTTCGTTGAGGTTGTGGGGCGGGATATTGGTGGCCATACCCACGGCGATGCCGGATGAGCCGTTCACCAGCAGATTCGGCACCCGGGTAGGCAGCACATCGGGAATACGCTCCTGACCGTCGTAGTTGTCGACCCAGTCGACCGTTTCCTTATCGAGGTCTTCAAGCAGCGCATGGGCGATCTTGGCCATACGAATTTCGGTATAGCGCATCGCCGCGGCGGAGTCACCATCAATGGAGCCGAAGTTGCCCTGGCCGTCCACCAGCATGTAGCGCAGAGAGAACGGCTGGGCCATACGCACAATAGTGTCGTATACCGCCGAGTCGCCGTGAGGGTGATATTTACCGATCACGTCCCCCACCACCCGGGCAGATTTCTTGTAGGGCTTGTTCCAGTCGTTCTTGAGCTCGCTCATCGCAAACAGCACGCGGCGGTGAACGGGCTTAAGCCCGTCGCGGATGTCGGGCAGAGCACGCCCGACGATCACGCTCATGGCATAGTCGAGATAAGATTGCTTCAGTTCGTCTTCGATATTGACGGGCTGGATCTGTTTGGCGAGCTCACCCATAAAGCCACTTCTTCCCCATTCAAGCCTGAAATATGTCAGGGTCCTTTCTGCAGCGCCCGGGTTGTCGGGAGCATTGTAGTCGTAGGCACCGCAGCTCCTTTACCCAGCACGGGCCGGTTTAACAAGCGCGGGATTGTAGCACAGTCGCGGCGGGAGACGCTGGACGAGAGAGCAGTGAAAGCGCGCATTTTCATTGCCTTCGGCTCTCCTCGCCCTGCACCTTCCATGAGCGTTGTCCGCTATACTCGCCCCTCTCAACAGGAGCTACCATGTCCCCACACCCCGTCGACTTGCTGATCAGTGCCCGCTGGATCATTCCCGTGGTACCGGAAAATGCCATTTATCGGGATTGCTCCCTTGCTATTAGTGGAAGCAAAATCATTGGCTTATGCCCTAAATCTGAAGCAGATCGTCGCTATAGTCCGGCCCGGCGAGTGGAGCTTGATAATCATGTGCTGATTCCTGGGCTGATCAACTGTCACGGCCATCTTGCCATGTCGCTCCTCCGTGGCTATGCCGACGATATGCCACTGGAGAGCTGGCTGCGGGATAGTATCTGGCCTGCCGAGGAGCGCTGGGTGAGCGAAGAGTTTGTCCACGACGGTGCCGAGCTGGCCATGGCTGAGATGCTGTTGAGTGGCACCACCTGTTTTTCGGATATGTATTTTTTCCCCGAGCAGACAGCGCTCGTGGCGCGCCAGCACGGCATGCGCTGCCAACTGGCCTTTCCTATTCTCAATGCTCCTTCAGTCTGGGCCCGCGAAGGCGATGAATACATCAGCAAGGGGCTGGCTCTGCGCGACTATCACAAAGGAGATGACCTGATCAGTGTCATCTTTGGTACCCATGCTCCTTACACCCTCGACGATCAGTTGTTCGAGGTGGTTGCTACCTATGCCAATGAACTGGACAGCGCCATTCAGGTGCATCTCCACGAAACCCAGGCTGAGGTGGACGCCGCTGTAGCGCACAGCGGTGAACGCCCCATTGCCCGACTGCACCGCCTTGGTGTGCTGACACCAAACACTCAATGCGTGCATATGACTGCGCTTGATGATGACGATATCACCTTGCTGGCCGCCAGCGGGGCCCACGTGATCCACTGCCCCAAATCCAATCTCAAGCTGGCCAGCGGCTTCTGCCCGGTGGCTCGCCTCCGCCAGGTTGGCGTCAACGTGGCTCTAGGTACTGACAGTGCAGCCAGTAATAACGGTCTGGATCTATTCGGCGAACTCAATACAGCCTCGCTGCTGGCCAAGGGGCTCAGCGGCGATGCCGGCGCCCTCGATGGCCATGCCAGCTTGCGCATGGCTACACTCGGCGGTGCCCGCGCCCTGGGTATGGAATCCATCACCGGGAGTCTCGAAGTTGGCAAAGCGGCCGATATCGTCGCCGTGAACCTGGCCGGCATCGGCCGCGAACCCCTCTATAATCCCATTTCACAGCTGGTCTACACTGCTGCCGGTCACCGCGTCAGCCATGTATGGGTAAACGGCTCAGCCAAAGTACTTGAGGGTCAACTGCTCTCATTCAATGAGCAGGAGCTGGAAACCAAGGCGCGCCAGTGGCGCGATCGCATCGCCGGGCAGCAAACCCTTGGTTTGCGCAACTAGGACTTGCTCATACTATTTGAAGAGTCTGAACAGGCGCTTAGCCTCTTCGATCAAAGTTATACAGGGGATTTCCGATGACATCAGGCCACCACACTCTGCCAACTCAAGTTAACGTCGACCACCGCGAAGTCGCCAAGTTTGAAGCGCTCGCCAGCCGCTGGTGGGATCGCGATAGCGAATTCAAACCCCTCCACGAGATCAACCCCCTGCGCGCCAACTGGATCGATCGCCACGCCAGCGTAGCCGGCAAAGAGGTGCTGGATGTCGGCTGCGGCGGCGGCATTCTCGCCGAAGCGCTGGCCCAGC
>JALNZZ010000002.1 GCA_023229065.1 Porticoccaceae bacterium | reverse complement strand
GGAACGTTCTCTGTTAGCTCTTTGGGAGGCATAGGAGGGACCTATTTTACGCCGATTATCAATGCGCCTGAAGTGGCAATACTGGGGGTGGGTAAAGCCCGCGAGAGAGTGGTCTGGGATGGCGATAGGCCTGCTCCCAGACTCTTTTTACCATTAAGTCTTAGCTGGGATCACAGAGCAATAGACGGTGCAATGGCTGGCCGTTTTAATGACTATTTAGCACGGGTTTTGAGTGATTTAAAGCGGGTTTTAATGTGAGCTAAGTTCTTTAACTATTTTAGCTTGTAAACTTCATGCTTGGAGAAGTGTAATGACTAATGCTATGCAGATTCGCTTGCCAGCGACTATAGATAGCTTGACTCCTTTAACTGTTAAGGCCAGGGAGCCTATGCAGGGTGAAGTATTGATACGGGTGAGGGCTTGCTCTCTTAACTATCATGACTATGCCGTTGTGTCGGGGGCCCTTAATCCAAAAGATGGGCTTATCCCACTTTCAGATGCCGCTGGCGAAGTGTTGGCAGTTGGATCTGATGTTACAAGCTTTAAAGTGGGTGACCGTGTCTTAAGTACTTTTTACCCAATGTGGGCAGATGGGCAGCCTGATTTTGTTGGCTTTGCCACAGTGCCTGGAGATGGCGTTGATGGTTATGCCCAGGAATTTGCAACTGTTCCTGCCAGTAGTCTGACTCCAATGCCCAAGAGTTATAGCTATGAGGAGGGTGCAACGCTGCCATGTGCTGGCGTTACAGCGTGGCGGGCATTGGTCGTCAATGGGAACATAAAGCCTGGCGAGACTGTATTGATTCAGGGGTCGGGTGGTGTCTCTACCTTTGCCGTGCAGATTGCTAAGAAGGCAGGTGCAATTGTTATTGCAACGTCATCTTCGGATGAAAAGCTTGAAAGATTAAAGGTATTGGGTGCAGACCACTTGATTAATTACCGCTCTGAGCCAAATTGGGGTGAGGCAGCTGCAAACTTAACTGATCAGGGTGGGGTAGACCATGTCGTAGAAGTGGGTGGGCCAGGTACTTTGCCTCAGTCCATTCGGGCCATTAGACCTGGTGGACATATCGCATTGATCGGCATCTTAACGGGCAGGGAGGGAGCAGTACCTACTGCGGAGCTTATGAGAAAGCAAGGACGTCTCGTAGGGCTTACAGTGGGATCTCGTCAACATCAGCTGGACTTTATAAAAGCATGTGAAGCTACAGATATGCGCCCAGTGATTGATAGCATCTTTCCTTTGATGGAGCTATCAAGTGCGTTTAACAAGCTGGTAAGTGGCTCACACTTTGGAAAGATCTGCATCACTTTATGACAAGTGCTGCAATGAGTTTTTAAAGAAATAACCCTTGTTGACCGGGTGGTCTATTTTGTGGATACTGCAGATATGTCCTGATGGTTGCCCTTGCTTGGAGCAATCTTACTAGTTTGAGGTAAATGATTGTGTACGATATTGAGAGATTAAAGCAGCAAAATAATTTTAAGGATGGATCTCATTGGGTCTGTCCAATCAACTTCTACAGTGAAGTCAACCGCAACCTGGAAGGGCGTACGATTGGTATTCACGATGTTACCTTGCGCGATGGTGAGCAAACTTTTGGTGTTGCTTTTAGTGTCGATGAGCGGATACAGATTGCGCAAGCGCTCTCTGACTTGGGAGTCGCCAGAATAGAAGCAGGCATGCCGGTTATCTCAAGTGAAAGTCGTACTGCCATAAAACATATAGTCGAGGCGAATCTAGACTCTGAGATAACTGCTCTGGTCAGGGCGCACAAATTGGATATTGATCTGTCTGAAGAGTGTGGCCTTCGTACCGTCATTGTTGAGCATTGTTTGAACCCTTATCTCAATGAGCAAGGCTACGGGCTTGATATGGAAGGTGTAGTTAGTCGCTGCGCTGAAAGTGTCAGATATGCTAAGGAGAAAGGTTTTAAAGCGATTTTTATGGGGTGGGACACGACCCGGATTGATGATTTTGACTATCTTCGTGATTTCTATCTATCGCTAGCATCGCAATGTGAGCCTGATGCTATTGTACTGGTTGATACTTTTGGAACAGCCTTGCCAGGAGCTGCTGGGTTTTTGGTTAACAAGGTGAGAGAGTGGGTTCCTGGTGTATCTATCGAGTACCACAACCATAACGAATTTGGATTGGCCAATGCTGGCATGCTGGAGGCCGTTGCGGCTGGAGCGGATGTGGTTCATTCAGCGATGAATGGTCTTGGTGAGCGGACAGGAAACGCAGCTACGGAAGAACTGGCGGCGATGTTTGAGTTAATGGCAGGAGTAAAAACTGGCGTTGATTTAAGCAAACTAATGGATGTGTCTCTGCTGGTTGAGAATACATCAAGAAGGCCTGTTTTAGCTAACAAGCCGATTGTGGGGAGAGGACTCTTTGACGTTGAAACCGGGGTGGCCGCGGATTTGATCGTCAAGATGGAAGAAAAAGGGTTCGATATGTCAGTCTCGCCTATGGTGCCAAGCGTAGTTGGGCAGCCTCCCTCGGCTCTGGTGCTGGGCAAAAACAGTGGCAAGGCAACGATTGAGTTCTATCTGCATAAGAACAATAGGTCGGCGTCACCTGACCAGATAGATGAAATTGTTTCAAGGGTAAAATTTCAGGGACGCTTGCAGAGAACCTTATTATCCGAAACACAGTTTCTTGCAATTTGTGACAAGGTTCTGTAACACTCAGACGGCGTTCTAATCCTGCAGCATGAAGTCCGCAAGGAGCTAGTGGACTTTGTGCTAACCCTTTACTGTACAAGCAGGGTCAGTTGCTGAAAGTGGCAAGCACAGTGTTCAGATAGCGCAACCCCAGAGGGGTTGTAGCTAGCCGCTCATTTGGATCTCGTACTAGACCTCTGCTCTGCAGCTGCTGCCAGCGGTCGGCGATCCCCGTGAAGTCGAGGCCAGTGCGTTCTGGATAGTAGTCCGGTGGAACGCCGTCCACTAGACGCAGGGCGTTCATCATGAACTCCAGTGGCAGGTCACTGGCCTCTACGATATGGCTCCCTGCCAGCCAGTCGCCGTGTCGTTCCAGATAATCTGCCGGTGCCCGGGTCTTGCTGGTACGCAGCACGGTGCCTTGCTGGGAGACTTTGCCGTGGGCGCCTGCACCGATGCCCAGATAATCGCCAAAGCGCCAGTAGTTGAGATTGTGACGAGACTCCCGTTCTGGGGTTGTCCAGGCTGAAACCTCGTACTGGCGAAAACCCCCTTCCCGCAATAGCTGCTCACCAGACTCTTGGATGTCTCCCAGCACGTCTTCCTCGGGCAGTGTGGGTGGCCGTTTGTGAAATACTGTGTTGGGCTCGATGGTGAGTTGATACCAGGACAAATGGGTGGGGCCTAAATCCAGAGCAAGGGCCAGGTCTGCGAGGGCTTGGGCTGGTGTCTGCTGGGGCAGACCGTGCATCAGGTCGAGGTTGAAATTGTCGAACCCGGCACTGGTTGCGGCTTTGGCAGCGGCGATGGCCGCAGCGCGGTCGTGGATACGCCCCAGTCGCTGCAATTGGCTGTTGTTGAAACTCTGAATGCCGATGGAGAGACGGTTGACGCCAGCGGCGCGAAAGCCGGCGAAGCGCGCCTGTTCGACAGTGCCAGGGTTGGCCTCCAGGGTAATCTCTATATCCGGGGCAAAGCCGATACGGCGCTCGGCAGCATCGAGAATGGTGCCGATACCGCGAGGTGAAAACAGGCTGGGTGTGCCTCCGCCGAAAAAAATGGACTCCAGGGGGCGTCCCTGAACCCGCTCGAGCTCGGTTTCCAGATCTGCCAGCAGTGCAGCTAGATAAGCCTGCTCTGGAATCTCTCCGTTGGGTTCGTGAGAGTTAAAGTCACAATAAGGACATTTGCGCACACACCAGGGGATGTGCACATACAGAGACAGCGGTGGCGGAGCTGGAGTCAAGGCTGGCCCAGCTTGTCCAGCAGCTGTCGCATGGCCCGAGCGCGGTGGCTGAGAGTATTTTTCACTTCTCGTGGCAGTTCCGCTACGGTGCAGCCCTGTTCCCGCACATAGAACAGCGGGTCGTAACCAAAGCCCTGATCGCCTTTCGGCTTGGTGGTGATCACGCCCTCCCAGCTGCCCTGGCAAATCAGGGGGGTGGGGTCAGCGGCGTGACGCATAAATACCAACAGGCACTGGTAGCGGGCGGTGCGTTGCTCTTCGGGGACGCCTTTGAGCAGCTTTAGCAGGCGGTCATTATTGTCGGCGTCCTTGGCCTTGGGACCGGCGAAGCGCGCAGAGTAGATACCGGGGGCACCGTCGAGAAAGTCCACTTCGAGGCCTGAGTCGTCGGCGATGGCAGGGAGCCCAGTGACCCGTGCCGCGTGACGCGCCTTGATAATGGCATTTTCGACGAAGGTGAGTCCGGTTTCTTCCGCGTCGGGCACCTCAAAAGCAGATTGCGCCAGCACATCGATGCCGCGATCGGCAAGCAGATACTGAAACTCCTTGAGCTTGCCGGCGTTGCCGCTAGCCAGCACCACTTGGGAAACACTCACAACTTTGTCGTTACTGGTCATGGTAGAGTTTCCGGCTGAAGCTGAGAGTGCGCACTGGCTGGTCGGCTGTTTTTACCTGGACCCGGAAGGTGAGGGGGTCTTCCTTGTCGAAGCGGAACGGTGCCAAATAATATACCGACTCCCCTTCGCGAATCTCCACAAACTCCAGGGTCTGCTGTTGGGCGAGCAGGTTGGTTGCCGTACCGCTGACTTGGGCAGTTCTGCCTGCTGGCAGATCATCCACCACCACCGATATATTGATCAGGCCGCGGTCCCGCCCCCGGGTAATGCCGTAGGCGGCAGCCACTTCTGGCCTGATGAAGCTGCTGTTAAAGACACTGTAGTAGATCTTGGTGTTGCCGTACTGCTCGAAGGGTTTGTCATTGGCGAGGGCTGCGCCGGCCAGCCAGAGCAGGGCAAAGCCGAGCCAGACGGGGCGGCAGAGGCTGCGGGGAAAGATGGCGTTCATAAAGGTTCTCCAATTGGCGGCAGGCGTTACGGCGTCGTGGGTGGCGAGTTTTGGCTATCACTGGATGACAGTCCTGTGGGTGGCTTGCTCAAGTGATAAATGGCCGTCTGTGCGAAGAGATTAGGCCAAATTCCCATCAGTTGCTCGCTAACAGGATTGGAGGCAACGGTGGCGCGGTCGAGAATACGGATATTGAGATCGCGGCACAGTACCTCGAAATCTCTGATGGTGCAGAAGTGGATATTGGGTGTGTCGTACCACTGGTAGCTAAGCTGTTTGGTAACCGGCATACGCCCGCGCAGCCCCAGGTAGGCGCGAGCCTGGATATTACCGAAGTTTGGGAAGGTCACTACACACTCCTTGCCGACGCGCAGCATCTCCGCCAGGGTGCGGTCGGGGCGCAGCAAAGCCTGCAGCGAGTTGGTCATCACGACGGTGTCGAAACTGTCGTCCTGAAAGTGCCCGAGACCCAGGTTGATGTCGGTTTCGATCACGTTGACGCCTCGCTGGACACAGGCAGTGATGCGATCGGGGTCAATTTCCAGGCCGTAGCCTTCGATATTGTGACTGGCGGTGAGCGCCTCCAGCAGGGTACCGTCGCCACAGCCGAGATCAAGCACCCGGCTGGCGGGGCGAATCCAGTCTTTGAGGATCTCCAGTTCCACGCGCAGCATCAGGCACTCCTCATCCAGCATTCCTCAACAGTTGCTCGGACTCCCGGGCGACATTATCCATGTAGCTCTTGAAGACCGCCTCGTAGCGGGCATTGGGCAACAGAAAAGCATCGTGTCCCAGATTGGACTCGATATTAGCGTACACCACGTCGCGGTTGGCGGCGATCAGGGCATCGACGATCTCCCGCGAGCGCTCGGGCGAAAAGCGCCAGTCCGAGGTGAAAGAAATGACCAGGAATTTGCTCAACGCATGGCGAAATGCAGTCACCGGGTCGTCGTCGTACTCGCGAGCCAGGTCGAAATAGTCGAGGATCTTGGTCATCAGCAGGTAGGTGTTGGCATCGAATACCTCGGAAAAGACATCGCCTTGGTGGCGCAGGTAACTCTCCACCTGAAATTCGATGGGTTGCTCCATACCGCGTTCGAAGGTGCCCTGGCGCAGCTCGCGGCCAAAGCGGGTACCCATCAGCTCATCGGACAGGTAGGTGACGTGGCCGATCATGCGCGCCAGGGCAAGGCCCTGGCGGGGCAGGGTGTCGTGGCTCAGGTAGTCGCCGTCGTGAAAGTCGGGATCTGACTTGATGGCGCTGCGGGCGAGCTCATTGAAAGCGATGTTTTGGGCGCTGAGCTTCATGGCCGAAGCGATCACCACACAGTGGCGCACACGGTCAGGATATTCCAGTGCCCAGCGCATGGCGTTCATGCCTCCCAGGCTGCCGCCGACCACCGCTGCCCATTGATTGATGCCGAGCTTGGCGGCCAGCCGTGCCTGGCTGTGCACCCAGTCCCGCGCCCGCAGCGGGGGGAAGTCCCGCCCCCAGGGCTTGCCGGTGGCCAGATTTTCGGTGCGCGGCCCGGTACTGCCGTGGCAGCCGCCGATATTGTTGAGGGCCACCACAAAAAACCGGTTGGTATCAATCGCTTTGCCAGGCCCGATATAGTTGTCCCACCAGCCCGGCTTGCGGTCTTCCGGGCTGTGGTAGCCAGCTGCGTGGTGATGGCCCGACAAGGCGTGGCAGATCAGCACGGCATTAGTGGCAGCGTGGTTCAGCTCGCCGTAGGTTTCCACCATCAGCTGATAGTGAGGCAATACCCGCCCGCAGGCCAGTTCGAGGGGCTCCTCGAAGTGGATGGTGTGGGGGGTGACTAGGCCCACGGAGTTCGCGGGGAAAGGGGTTGTCATAAGGGCGATATTCTACCTGGAAAAATTGGGGGCTGAAGTCGGGGCAGAGGTTCACTCCACCGTGATAATCTTCAATGTATTGGTCGCTCCTGCCTTGCCCATCATATTGCCATAAGTACACAACACTTGGTCGCCAGTGTGGAGTCGACCATCGGCCTTGAGACGATCGATGATGTCCGCCAGCCGGCTTTTGGTGGTTGTGGTGCTGAGGTTGGCAGCCATCGGAATAACGCCACGGTACAGACACATGGCGCGCAATGCTACCGGGTGACGGGAGATGCCGTAGATAGGGATGCCCGAGCGGATACGCGACATCCACAGTGTGGTACTGCCGGACTCGGTCAGACAGAGGATGGCCTTCACTGGTCCGAGGTGGTTGGCGGTATACATGGTCGCCATGGCGATGGCTTCGTCAGTGCGCTGGAACTCGCCTTCCAGACGGCGACCCGTGTGATGGCTCGACGGCTGTTTCTCGGCGCCGAGGATGATCCGGGTCATGGCTTCGACCACTTTCACCGGGTGCTTGCCGGTCGCCGTCTCGGCGGACAGCATCACCGCATCTGTACCATCCAGCACCGCATTGGCAACATCGAAAACCTCGGCCCGGGTCGGCAGCGCGTTGTCGATCATGGTTTCCATCATTTGAGTGGCGGTGATCACAAAACGGTTGAGCTGGCGGGCGCGCTGGATCATTTTTTTCTGGATACCGATCAGCTCGGCGTCGCCGATCTCAACTCCTAAATCACCCCGCGCTACCATCACGCCATCAGAGGCGATGATGATGTCATCGAGAGCTTCATCGCTGGCCACGGCCTCGGCGCGCTCTACTTTAGCGACGATACGCGCCTTGCAGCCAGCCTCCTGAGCGGCCTGACGGGCAGTGCGGATATCATCGCCGGAGCGCGGGAAGGAGACGGCGAGGAAGTCCACCTCCAGCTCTGTTGCCAAGCGGATGTCGTTAAAGTCCTTGTCGGTGAGGGCCGGTGCCGACAGGCCCCCGCCGAGCAAGTTGATGCCTTTACCAGGATACAGAGTGCCGCCGTTGAGCACGCGGGTGACGATGCGACTGTCGGCCACCGATTCGATCAGCAGTTCCAGACGGCCGTCGTCCAGCAATAGGGTTTGACCGGGTTTACAGTCGTTGATCAGCGCCGGGTAGGTGACACCCACTTGAGTGTCGTCGCCAGCGTCGGCAGCGAGAGTGATGTCGAGCACAAACTGGGCACCGGGCACCAGCTTGGCGGCACCCTCAACAAAACCGGCAATGCGGATTTTGGGGCCCTGCAGGTCACCGAGAATTGCTACCTGGGTGCCGAGCTTGGCAGAGGCGGCGCGGATCCGCTCGCAGCGCTGGCGTTGTTCGTTGCTACTGCCATGGGAGAAGTTGAGGCGAAAGACATTGGCGCCGGCCTGGATCAGAGCCTCGATAGTGGCGAGATCAGAGCTGGCGGGGCCGAGGGTGGCAATGATTTTGGTACGCTTGAACATCCGCTGAAACCTTCTGGAGTCGGGTGTTTGAAGAGGCTGCTTCCCTGGCAGGAGAGCAGCGCGCACCATTGTAGCTGAGTAGATGACATTGTTGTGGCGTCTGGTGCTTAGTGCCCCTGTCAGCGAGGAAAACTGTCCGGCAGGGCCTTGAGGTCGGCGATATGCAGTGTTTTCTGCCGACTGCTGTGTCCCCGAACCACTGTGATCCGACTCTTCGCTACTCCCAGTGTCTTAGCTATGAAGCGGACAAGACGATCGTTGGCTTTGCCATCCACCGGAGGGGACGCTACCTGGACCTTCAATCGATCCCCGTGTACCCCGGCGATAGCGTCGCGAGAGGCACCGGGCTGGATATGGCACTGCAACACCAGCCCGTCGTCACGCTGCTCCACATAGACCATAAGCAGCTCAGAAACCCGGTACTGCCCAGCCCGGTAGGCGAGCGTAGTTGGCAGCGTGAGTCAGCAGAATGCGGCACATGTTGAGGACCAAAAACACGAAGATGGGCGACAGGTCGAGTCCACCGAGGTTGGGTACAATCTTGCGGAAGGGTGCCATCACCGGCTCCATCAACTGCCATAACAGGGCAATGGCCGGGTGCGGGTTGTGGGGGGCCACCCAGCTGAGAATGATGGCTGCCAGTAAACCGTAGATATAAATATTGATCAGCATCGACAGGATGCCGAGGAATCCCCACCACAGCACGAACAGAATGTTGAGCAGGGCGTTGCCATTGAGTGAGGCGGTAATCTGGATGGCCAGCCACTGAATCAGCAGCGCCAGGGCGACACTGGCAAAGTCGATATTGCGATGGGACGGAAACAGCTTGCGCAACGGATTGAGCAGCGGCGCGGTGGCCTTGTGGGCGAACTGGGACACCGGGTTGTAAAAGTCTGCCCGGCACAATTGCAGCAAAAAACGCAGCAGGACGATCACCAGATAAATGGTGGCGAGGGACTGAACCAAAAAGGTGCCCACCTCGGCAAAGGCATTCATGATCAGGCTCCTTCCTTCAGCGGCGCTGTGGCACTGAGTTCGCCGGCCATTTCCTGAGCGCGGTCGCGGGCAGCGGCCATGGCCTGGGCCACCAGGGCAGGCAGATCGCCAGCCATAAAGGTGTCGATGGCTTTTTCTGTCGTGCCTGCGGGCGATGTTACCCGCCGGCGCAGCTCGCCAGGGTCCACATCGCTGTGGGCAGCCATGGTGGCGGCGCCGAGGGCGGTTTGCAGAGTCAGTTGCTGTGCGGTTGCAGCGCTCAGGCCAAGGGCTTCGCCAGCACTTTGCATGGCTTCCATCAGCAAAAAGAAGTAGGCGGGGCCACTGCCGGATAAAGCGGTCACCGCATCGATTTCGGTTTCTGATTCAAGCCATACAACCAGGCCTACAGCGCTGAAGACTTGCTGTGCCAAGGTTTTTTGTTCAGCGCTGACCAGTGCTGAGGCGTGCAGGGCGCTGGCACCTTGATGTACCAGAGCGGGGGTGTTGGGCATACAGCGGACAATGGGAGTATCAGCTCCCAGCCATTGTTGCAGGGCAGCCACCGGTATGCCTGCGGCGATGGATACCACCACCGGGCGGTGACTGAGAGCCGGTGCGAGCGCGCTGGCCACCGTCTGCATCACCTGGGGCTTTACTGCCAACACCACGAGGTCTGCACCGCTGCAGGCGCTTTCATTGTCGCTGAATACCGTGATGCCAAAGTCGGCGGCAAGGGCGTCCCGCGCCTCTGCCAGCGGTTCACTGACACGAATGGCTGCAGGGGCAAAGCCTTTCTGCACCAGCCCGCCGATCAGGCTGCGGGCCATATTGCCGCCGCCGATAAAAGTGATAGTTGCTGTAGTCAAGAAGGGTTCTCCGCATTTGTGTTATGAGGGTTATCGCCTGGCTTGGGGCGCGCGCCGAACAGGGCGGTGCCGACACGGACCAACGTGGCCCCTTCCAGCACTGCCGCTTCGAGGTCGTCGGACATGCCCATGGACAGGGTGTCGAGTGAGGCCAGGGCCGGCGACAGGGTACGAAGATTAGCAAGCAGTTGGGCCAGATAAAAGAAGGATGTACGTTGTGTCTCGCTATTGGCAGCTGGTGCCGGAATGGTCATTAGCCCTCTGAAACGCAGGTTGGGCAGAGCGACCACCGCTTCTGCCAGGGCGGGCAGGGCAGCGGGGCTGACGCCGGACTTGCTGTCCTCGGCATCGATATTGACCTGGATGCAGACGTCGATGGGTCCGAGATGCGCAGGGCGCTGAGCACTGAGGCGCTCAGCGACTTTGAGGCGGTCGATGGTGTGAACCCAGTGGAAATGTTCAGCGATGGCGCGGGTTTTGTTGGACTGGATGGGGCCGATGAAGTGCCAGCGGATATCCAGGTCTGCGAGCTCAGCTATTTTTTCCAGAGCTTCCTGCAGGTAGTTCTCCCCGTAATCGTGGAGGCCAGCGGCAAACGCTTCGCGAATACAGGCGGCGGAGCGGGTCTTGCTCACTGCTACCAGGGTAATAGCAGCGGGACTGCGGTCAGCGGCACGGGCTGCGTCGGCCAGCCGCTGGCGCACCCGGTTGATGTTGCAGGCCATATTCGTCATATACTTGGCTACGTTTGCTCTCCGGTGGTCGGCAGTGCGATAACAACGGTTGGGAATTGATTCGATGGATATCACGGAATTACTGGCCTTCAGTGTCAAGCAAGGAGCGTCGGACCTTCACTTGTCGGCAGGGCTTCCCCCCATGATTCGCATCGATGGCGACATCCGGCGCATTAACTTGCCGCCGATGGAGCACAAGGAAGTCCATAGTTTGATTTACGAGATCATGAATGACAAGCAGCGCCGGGATTACGAAGAGTTTCTGGAGACAGACTTTTCCTTCGAAGTGCCGGGTGTGGCGCGTTTTCGGGTCAATGCCTTCAACCAGAGCCGCGGTGCCGGTGCCGTGTTTCGCACTATCCCCTCCAGAGTCCTGACCCTGGAAGACCTGGGGATGGGCAACATCTTTCGCGAAGTTGCACTCTTGCCTCGGGGGCTGGTGTTGGTCACAGGGCCGACAGGCTCAGGTAAAAGCACCACCCTGGCGGCCATGCTGGACTTCATTAATCAAAATCGCTACAAGCATGTGCTGACCATTGAGGATCCGGTCGAGTTTGTCCACGAAAGCAAAAAGTGCCTGGTCAACCAGCGCGAGGTGCACCGGGATACTCATGGCTTTAACGAGGCCCTGCGCTCGGCGTTGCGAGAAGACCCGGACATTATCATGGTGGGCGAGATGCGCGACCTGGAGACTATTCGCTTGGCTCTCACGGCGGCGGAGACGGGGCATCTGGTGTTCGGCACGCTGCACACCTCGTCGGCGGCGAAGACGATTGACCGCGTTATCGATGTGTTTCCGGCCGCGGAGAAAGCGATGGTGCGCTCCATGCTGTCGGAGTCTTTGCAGGCGGTGTTTGCTCAGGCATTGCTGAAAAAAATAGGCGGCGGCCGGGTGGCGGCCCATGAAATCATGATCGGTACTCCTGCCATTCGCAACCTGATTCGCGAAGACAAGGTGGCGCAGATGTACTCCGCCATTCAGACCGGTGCTGCCCTGGGAATGCAGACCATGGATCAGTGTCTGCACAAGCTGGTCAAGCAGAAGCTCATTACTCGCGAGGCGGCACGAGAACAGGCCAGGGTGCCAGACAGCTTTTGACACTGCTGGCCAAGATCGCGCTGCGCTTGGTTCAGGGGCTGATTCCGCAACTGTTGTCTGCCAGCCAGGTCTCCAGGATGACCTGGGCGGCGACATCGTCTACCGGGTGGTCGCGGTAGCTGTCTCGATAGCCGCTGCGCGATTTGGCCTCCCGTGTCGACAGGCGCTCGTCCACCATGATGACCTGCAGACCGAAGCGGCCGTGCAGGCGGCGGGCGAATTTTCTGGCGCGCAGGCAAAAATCACTTTCACTGCCGTCCATATTGAGCGGCAGGCCTACCAGTAGGGTGTTGGGGCGCCACTCACGGATTAACTGCTCTACTACAGACCAGTCCGGCTGGCCGTCGCGGGCCTTGAGGGCCACCAGAGGGGTGCCCGTGGCGGTGAGGGTCTGGCCCACGGCGCAGCCGATACGACCGAGACCGTAGTCAAAGGCCAGCGCCGTGCGAACGGGCTGGCCGTCAGGCATGCCCCACCTGGGGGCTCAAGCGGTCGAGATCTACCCCGATGCGGGCAGCAGTAGCCCGTGCCCGCTCGGGGAACGGGGTGGCGAAGATGATGTCGGGATCGGCGGGGATGGTGAGCCAGGCATTGTCGGCCAGCTCTTGCTCCAGTTGGCCGGGTCCCCAGCCCGCGTAGCCGAGAGTGATATAGCTGTCGGCAGGCCCTTCGGCGCGGGCGATATCGATAATGATATCGCGAGAGGCGGTGATGCTTATGTCGGGAGACACTTCTACCGTCGACTCCCAATGGCGATCAGCACTCTTGTGCAGTACAAAGCCGCGCTCCTGCTGGACGGGCCCCCCCGACAGCAAGGGGCGGCGACCAATATGGTCGGGGTACTCCACCGCCAGATCCTCGAATACCCGGCTCATGGGAACATCGATGGGCTGGTTGATGACCAATCCCATGGCGCCATCCTCATTGTGCTCGCAGAGATAGATTACAGCACGGGAAAAGCGCGGATCCTGCAGTCCGGGCATGGCTAGCAGCAGCTGATTTTTCAGAGACAGAAAGGGTTTTTCCACCATGGCCATCACTCCTCTGCAGTAGCTGGGGTCTACTGTCAGTATTGGGGCGGATAGTCAGTATTACAAGGTAGATTGAAGCAGAGGGGTTTTTGGGCCCCTCTCTTCACCCGGCGCAGGCGGGGATCAAGTCCGCTGATCGAGGTGCCTGGCAATCACATCCATCAGTTGGGCGCCAATGCCGGTATTCTGCGCGGCGTCGATTTCCCGTGCGCAGGTAGGGCTGGTGACATTAATTTCTGTCAAGAAGTCACCGATGACGTCGAGCCCAGCCAGGAGTATGCCTTTCTCGCGCAGCACGGGGCCCACGGCAGTGGCGATCTCTCGATCGCGAGGGGAGAGGGGCTGTACCACGCCGCGTCCACCCGCTGCCAGGTTGCCGCGGCTTTCACCGGCGGCGGGAATGCGCGCCAGGCAATAGGGGATCGGCTCACCGTCCACCATCAAGATGCGCTTGTCGCCAGCACTGATGGCCGGGATGTACTTCTGGGCCATGATGGTGCGGGTGCCGTGGTGGGTGAGGGTCTCAAGGATGACGCTGAGGTTGGGATCGCTTCCCTTGACCAGAAAAATCGCTGCACCACCCATGCCGTCCAGGGGCTTGAAGATGACTTCGCCATGGGTGGCATGGAATTGGCGCAGCCTGGCCGGGTCGCGGCTGACCAGCAGCGGGGGCGTGAATTGAGGGAACTGGGTGGCGAACAGCTTTTCATTGCAGTCTCGCAGGCTGCGTGGTCTATTAACCACCAGGGCGCCTTCGCGCTCTGCCATCTCAAGGATGTAGGTGGCATAAAGGAACTCGCTGTCGAAAGGGGGGTCCTTGCGCATCAAGATCACGTCCAGCTCGGCGAGGGGGCGCTCGCGGCGTTCGCCGAGGTTGAACCAGTGCTGCGGGTCGTCGAAGACTTCGACGGGCGCCATGGTGGCGACGGCGCGGCCCTCACTGATGGCCAGATCGCCGAGCTCCATGTACTGGAGCTGCCAGCCGCGCTGCTGGGCGGCCAGCATCAAGGCGAGAGAAGTGTCTTTTTTGACGGCGATGGACTGGATTGGGTCCATCACCACGCCGACGGAATAGGTCATGGGGCTGAGTCCTTGTGTGGAGCCGGTTTCATCGGCTGGTTTGCGCTTTGATGATACAGGATAATAGGGGCTGGCTGGGAGGTCGTGCCAGGCCTGCCGCTGGGGAAAGCCTAAGGCCCCAGAGAATGACAAGCAACCAAGGGTGAAGTGGAGATGGAGCTAAAGCTAGATGGCCTCAAAGTGATGGTCATCGACGACAGCAATACGATTCGCAAGACGGCGGAAACTCTGCTCAGCAAAGCGGGTTGTCAGGTCATCACTGCCACTGACGGCTTCGACTCGCTGGCCAAGATCGCCGATCATGAGCCTGACTTGATCTTTGTGGACATCATGATGCCGCGGCTCGACGGTTATCAGACCTGCGCGCTCATCAAGAATAACAGGCAGTTTCGCCACACGCCGGTGATTATGCTCTCCAGCAAGGACGGTTTGTTTGACAAGGCCAAAGGCCGCATTGTCGGGGCCGATGATTACCTCACCAAGCCGTTTGGTAAAAATGAGCTGTTCGAGGCCTTGGCCAAACATGCTTTACGAGACAGTGCACCGGCTACGGAACCGGTTTCTGGTTGAGGGCTATTGGGCGACTGCCGCTACAAGCTCAAGCGAAAATGAGGACACTCCATGACGAAAATCCTGATTGTCGATGATTCCCCCACGGAGATTCACAAGCTCAAGACCATTCTCGCCAGGCACGGTCACGATGTGTTAGTGGCTGACTCCGGCGAGTCTGGTGTCAGCCTGGCCAGGCAGGAGCTGCCCGATGTGGTGCTGATGGATATCGTTATGCCCGGCATGAACGGTTTCCAGGCCACGCGCCAGCTCACTAAGAGTAAAGAAACCAGCCATATTCCGGTGATCATTGTCACCTCCAAAGACCAGGAAACCGATCGTATGTGGGGGGCGCGCCAAGGTGCCAAGGCTTACCTCACCAAGCCGGTCAGCGAAAAACAGCTGTTGTCGGCGATCGAGCAGGTGGCAGGCTGAAACCCATACCCAGGAGAGCTCGTTGAGCACTGACAAGCAAGCTGCCAAGGCGTACTGCCAGCTGGCCGAGCTGGCTCGGCGCTACGCCGATAAGGCGCGCAGCCTGCCGGCACAAAGCGATGTCGTCCCCACCCGAGGTGCAGTGTGTTTTCGTCTGCTGGGGCAACCGTTGGCCGTGCTTCTCGAGGAGGTAAGCGAAGTCGTTGAGGTGCCTCCTTACACCCGTCTGCCGGGAGTCAAGCAATGGGTCCGAGGCATTGCCAATGTGCGAGGCAAGCTGATTCCCATCATTGACCTGGCCCGTTTTTTGGGGGGCCGTCTGCAGGCTGTACCGCAACGTCAGCGGGTATTGTTAGTGGAGCAAAACGGCATAGCTGCCGGGCTGATTGTCGACGAAGTGCTGGGGGCAAAGTATTTTCGAGTGGACGCCTACTCGGAGCAGAGACAGGGGATTCCGCCGTCATTGGCGCGGTTTGTGTCGGGGATATTTCTTGCCGATAAATTTCTTACCGATAAAGAGTGCTGGGCACTCTTCAGGCCAGAGGCGCTGCTTGGGTATGACGAGTTCCTCGCGGTGAGCGTCACCAAATCCATTTCCGATAGCAATGAGATAAACGGCACTATGCCGGGAGAGATACATGGGCCGGGAGAGATACGTGGTTAGTACAAAAAACAGTAAACAGAACGTCAGTCGACTGATGTTATTGCTGTCGGGGCTGTTTGTTGCCCTTATGGCTTTTGTGATCTTTAACCTGACCGTGGTTTTTATTGACGCCGCCCAGGATCGCCAGAACTTGGGACATGTCGCAGAGTTGCGGGCATTGTCCTATCGCCTGGCGGGGTTGACGCGCGATGCCACCAACGGCGAGAAGGCGGCGTTTACAGAGTTGCGCTCGGTCGTCGACCAGATGGACTCCAGCTGGAGCCAGTTGCGAGATGGCGGGGGTGAACTGCCGGCGGGTAGTTTGGCAGCATTCGAATCCTCTTTTGCCAGTATCCGCGCCGAGGCCGGTGAGATTCTGGAGGGGCAAGAGACTATTCTCTTCCTCCACGACGTGGTCAGTACCCTCAACGGCCGGTTGCCACAACTCCAGGAACAGCATGCTCAGGTGGTCGATATATTGCTCAGCGGTCGTGCGCCTGCTGAGCAGGTGGCGGTGGCGCAGGCCCAGTCCTGGCGGGCCGAGAGAGTAGGGCGTAATGTCGACAAGATGCTCGCCGGTGGTATTGATGCTGAAGCCGCGGCCGAGCAGTTCAACCGCGATGTCAATCGCTTTGGGCGTGTTCTCGAGGGTATGAAGAATGGCGATGCCGATCTCGCTATCAGCCGTGTGACTGACAGTCGTGCCCTTGAACACCTGCAGCAGATCAGCACTCAGTTTGCATTCGTGAGCAACTCGGTTCAGAACGTTTTCGATGCTACCCCGGCGTTATTTCGCGCGCGCCAGGCCTCTGATCGTGTTATCGACCAATCTCCCCAGCTGTTGGGCTCCATCAACGGCTTGGGCGAAGCTATTGCTGCGTTGCCAGCCAACCGCGCACTCTCCAACGGCTCTGCGCTGGTGACAGGACTCCTGGCCCTGGCTCTGCTAGCGTTGATCGGACTGCGGGCCTACGCCAATACACGCCGCAACCTGCGCGAAACAGCCGAAGCGAATGACAAAAATCAGCGTGCTATTCTGCGGTTGCTGAACGAAATCGAGGGTATCGGTGATGGTGATTTATCGGCTGAAGCGACGGTAACGGAGGACTTTACAGGTGCTATTGCCGATGCCATCAACTTCGCCATCCACCAGTTGCGCGACTTGGTGGCACGCATTCAGGACACCGCTGAGAATGTTTCGGCGGCTGCCAATGAAACCCGCGCCACTGCGTTACAGCTGGCGGATGCGTCGGAATACCAGGCCCGTGAAATTAGCGACGCTTCGGCGGCGATCAACGAAATGGCCAGTACGATCGATCACGTGTCTGCCAATGCTGCCAAATCTGCTGGTGTCGCCGCGCGCTCGGTAGCTATTGCCACCAATGGGGCTGAAGTGGTGCAGGGCAACGTACGCGGCATGGATACCATTCGCGAACAGATCCAGGATACTTCCAAGCGCATCAAGCGCCTTGGCGAAAGCTCCCAAGAGATTGGCGATATCGTATCGCTGATTTCCGATATTGCCGACCAAACCAATATCCTCGCACTCAATGCCGCTATTCAGGCGGCCATGGCGGGCGATGCCGGACGTGGTTTCGCCGTCGTTGCCGATGAGGTTCAGCACCTGGCCGAACGCTCGGCTGGTGCTGCCAAGCAGGTGGCGAGTTTGGTGAAAGCAATTCAGAGCGATACTAACGAGGCGGTATCCTCAATGGAGCAAACCACTGCTGAAGTGGTCAAGGGTGCCCAGCTGGCACACGATGCCGGCAGTGCTCTGGAAGAGATTCAGACAGTATCCGCTACCTTGGCTGAACTGATTCAGGATATTTCCTCCGCAGCTCGCCGTCAGGCCATTTCTGCCGGCCAAATATCCACAACTATGAATGTGATCAGTGGAATTACCAACCAGACTACCGCCGCTACCAACAGCACCGCCGCATCAGTTGGCGAACTGGCTGAGATGGCGGTAGAGCTGCGCGAGTTTGTGGCCGGTTTCAAGCTACCCGGTGATACGGTTCCCAGAGCAACCGTAAGCCCCGTGTCGCCGAGCCTGGTGGAAACTCTCGCTGCGCTTGAGCAACAGGAGAGGACGCAGAGAGAACAGCAGACTGCAGTCGTATCCGCCAATGCTGGAGAGCCACAAATGGCTGCCGTCGACCTCGATGAGTTCAGTATTAATGAGCCGCAGCAGCGGGGAGTCTGAGCAACCGCTGTAGTGAGGGACCATGGTTTGTCGACGAAAAAGGAGCTGGCGCTATGCTGATGGATTGCCCCACTTGCTCCCTGACAATGGGGTATCGCTGTGAAAAGCCGTGACACAACACAGGGGCTGGACAAGCTGACAACGACCGCCGAGGCCGAGGGTAGCGACCCGGATATCCGCCAGATCTTTGTCGAAGAGGCGCGTGAAGTACTCGACAAACTGGCCAGGTATTTCGCCATCTGGGTGGCAGAGCCTACTCAGAGTGAGGCGCTGGCAGAAAGTCGCCGGGCTTTCCACACCCTCAAGGGCAGTGGCCGGATGGTCAACGCCGCTGCTATTGGAGAGCTTTCCTGGGCGCTGGAAAACCTGCTCAACCGGGTGATGGAGGGTCGAGTGGCAGCAACTCCAGCTCTGGTGGGCTGCATTGAGGAGGCAATTGCGATTTTGTCAGACATGGTATCTGCCTTTGAGCAACAGCAACCTTATGTTGATGAGAAGCGTCTCGCCCTTCTCGCTGGCAAGGTTGAGCAGCTCGCTACAGGTGGATCTATGGAAGATAGTATTCGTCGTGAATTCGTGGCGGGGACCGCGGTAGAAAGTGGGCTGGACGATGAAGATCGTCAGCTGTTGGAGATATTCACGCGCGAGGCTCAATCCCACTTGGCGGTAGGGCGCCAATTTATCGCTGTTCAACGCGCTAAGAAAACTTTCCTGGATCCTCCGTCGGCCCAGTTGCAAGGGGCGCTGCATACTCTCAAGGGCAGCGCCCATATGGCGGCCATTGAGCCGCTAGCGGAGCTAATCAGTGCGCTCGAGCGTTTTATGCGCGACATGCTCAACTTCCAGGTGGCGGTAGATGCCGATATCCTCGATCTGCTGGCAGACACCATTGATTTTAGTGAACAAATAATATTTCAGCTCGGTGCCGGCCACAGCCGTGTCGACGGGCAGGGGGCGAAGCAGGTCGAATTGCTGGCACGCATCACCCAATTGCGTGAGTCCACCCTGGGTGCCGATAAAAATAGTGTCGACCGGCTGCCTGTGGAGCCTGTCTTCCTGCAGCGACTAATGGTCGACGGTATGCAGAATGTGCTCGATGTCGAGCATATTCTGGAACAATGGCAGAACGAGTCCTCCTTCGATAGACGCATTTTTGCTGCCCTGGCTTGCGAGCTCGCAGAGTTGCAGAGCGGTGCCCAAAAGGCGGGTTGTACGTCTTTAGAGACTTTGGCCGGTCGACTGAGTGATTGCTACGACCAGCTGGCAGTAAAACAAACTTCTGCCAGCGATGAGCTAGTGAAAACATTGGCGGGGGCCCACGAAACACTGCTCCATATGATGGATGCAATTGCTGCCCATCAAGAGCTGGTTGAGGCTGACAGCGCTGAGCTCGAAGCACTGGCAACCCTCGCACAGTTGCTGGCCGGCGATGAGTCTTTGGGATATGACCTGGCACAGCGCATCGAGGAGATTGCTTTGCCCGCTGATCGCGACGACGAAATCATCAAGCTGTTTCTGGAGGAGGCGGGCGAACTGTTGGAACGTATGGATCAGGCGTTCCAGCGGTGGCGGCAGAGCCCTGACAGCCACCGTCAGCCCGACTCGATAAAGCGCTCGCTGCATACATTCAAGGGCGGCGCCGGCATGGCGGGCCTCACTGTACTCAGGGCAATCAGCCACGAACTGGAGTCATTGGTTATCGCCAGTGAGAACACGGTGGCCACAGGCAATGTGGCACCCATTGCGACGATGTGGCGCTATTACGATGCTTTGGCCAGCGGTGTGGAGCGGGTGCACAAGGCTTTCTACGCGCCAGCCAAGACCCAGTCAGCTCCTGTTGTCGAGAAAGCTCCTGGCGAAATCGTTGCTGTCGAAACGGTTCTTGGGGAGGAAGTGTCCGGACTTCAGCCCGTGAATACTGGGACGGGTATCGACGAGAGAAATACCGATACGCTTGTTCCTTTTGTGGGTGCCAGCCGTAGTTTAGATCCGCCAGGCGCTCTCGCTGGTCACCAGAGGGATACCTCGCAGGAGATTGTCAGGGTGTACGCGTCGGTGCTCGACAGGCTTGTCAACCTCGCCGGGGAAACCAGTATTTTCCACAGCCAGATTGCGCAATCCGGCAGCGAGTTTATGCGCACACTGGGGGAAATGGATGTCATTATTCGTCGTCTGAACGATCAGGTGCGCCGGCTGGATATCGAAACCGATGCCCAGGTGATGTTCTGTCGTGAGCAGTTCGAGTCTGTCGCGACTACAGAGGGCTTTGATCCGCTGGAAATGGATCACTATTCACAGCTGCAGCAGTTGTCGCGCAGCTTGCTGGAGTCTGCCTCCGACCTCCACGACCTGCGAGATATGTTGGCGAATAAGTCCCGCGCTGTGGAATCCTTGCTGCTACAGCAGTCACGCACCCACAGTGAGCTTCAGGAAGACCTGATGAGCACTCGTCTGGTTCCATTCTCGGGGGTGGTGCCGAGGCTGCAGCGAATCGTGCGCCAGGTGGGCAATAGCCTCGGTAAACAGGTCAACTTGCACTTGGAGCGAGTTGAAGGAGAAATGGACCGCACTATTCTTGAGCGTATCGTGCCGTCACTCGAGCACATGATCCGCAATGCTGTCGACCATGGCATCGAGAAGGCCGGGGAGCGCCGGGCATTGGGTAAGCCGGAGGCAGGTACCCTTACCCTGAGCCTCGACCGAGAGGGGAGCGATATCCTGATCCGCTTGGCCGATGATGGGCGTGGCCTCGACGTTGCAGCCATCCGCATCAAGGCGGTCGCAAGTGGCTTGATCGCGGAAAACAGCGTCCTCACTGATCATGAGATCCAGCAATATATTTTTACCCCGGGTTTTACCACGGCTGATGAGGTTACGCATATTTCTGGCCGCGGTGTGGGGATGGATGTGGTGAGCAGCGATATTCGCCAGCTTGGTGGGTCAATCGCCATTGATAGCCAGCGAGGTCTCGGTACCGAATTTATTGTGCGGCTGCCTTTTACGGTATCTGTAAATCGTGCATTGCTGGTCGAGGCTGGCGATGATCTCTATGCGTTACCTCTCCACTCTATCAGCGGGGTGACTCGCATTGCTGTCCATGACCTGCGGCGCTTCTATCAAGATCCACAGCTACGCTTCCAGTATGGAGGTGAAGAGTACGAAGTGCGCTACCTGAGCAGCCTGCTGTCGGCAGAGCTATGTCCCCGTTTGGATGTGACTCAAGGTCGCCAGTCGCCAGTGGTGCTGATCCGCAACGAGGGCCATAACTACGCTGTGCAGGTGGATAGCCTGATTGGCAGTCGCGAAGTGGTGGTAAAAGCACTTGGTATGCAATTTAGTCAGGTGCCGGGCTTGTCGGGCGCTACCGTGCTGGGAGATGGTCGGGTGGTGGTTATTCTCGATCTTCAGGCGTTGCTGACTGACCAGCTGTTGATGGCTCCAGCACTGGCTGAACCCCGGGGCTATAAGGAAGACAAGGGTGGTGTTCCCACCGTGCTGGTAGTGGATGATTCTGTGACGGTGCGCAAAGTGACCGGGCGCTTTCTGGAGCGGGAGGGCTACCGCGTGATCACTGCTAAAGACGGTGTTGATGCTATGGCGGTGTTACAGGACAAAATTCCCGATATCATGCTGTTGGACATCGAGATGCCGCACATGGATGGCTTCGAGGTCGTGCGACTGGTGCGCTCTACGCCACGCTTGCAAAGTCTGCCGATAGTGATGATTACTTCCCGCACCGGAGACAAGCACAGGGAGCGCGCCTTGGCTGTGGGAGGCGACCACTATCTCGGTAAGCCCTACCAGGAGGACGAATTACTGGCGGTGGTACAGCAGCTGCTCGATGTGGAGCCTCGGCTGGACAATGGCTGATAGGTTGGTGTTATACGCTGGCACTGAGCCTGTTGCTGGTCGTTAGTCTAGGAGGCGAATTGATTAGAGGAGCGTTGATAAACCGTGAGGCAAGCTTGTGAAGCCGTTGCGACAGAATCCTGATACTTTACCCGCCAGCATTAGCTGCTTGGTGCTACCTCTGACAGACCGCAAGTTGCTGGTGCCGAACACTGCTGTGGCCGAAGTCCTGCTCAGTAGCGAGGAACCGCAAAGGATCGACCATGCCTTGTGCTACGGCTGGATAACCTGGCGAGATCAACGTTTACCGCTCATTTCCCTTGAAGTAGTGCTGGGCAGCCACCGCCCGGTTCTTGGAGACAGCTATCGAATCGCTGTGTTCAACACTATTGGACCTAGGGCCGAAAAGGGCTTTTTTGCCGTCCGCCTTGGTGCTATTCCACAATCGATTCAGGTGACGCAGAGCGGGGTATTTGAGGAAGCTACCGCCAGCCGTTTGCTGATGGCAGCTGTGGTGGATAACGAGCGGCTGTGGGTTCCGAATTTGGAGCTTGTTGAAGCGGAGATTGCCGCCCTGCCATCGTAGCTGAGGCTCCTTTGCTGGAGCCACGGCTCGTGAGCCATGACTTCAGCGAGCTAGCAGCTATTTTAGAAAGCTATTTATTGCAAAGAGCTCTTTATTGCAAAGAGCTATAGTTTATTTCAGCGAGCTATAGTAAGCCGCCAAATCAGCTATATCTTCATCGCTGAGGTTGGCAACCATAGGAGCCATGGTGGGGTCCGTGCGTACACCATCCCGGAAAGCCTTGATCTGCTTTGCCAGATAGGCCTTTTTTTGTCCTGCCAGGTTGGGCCAAATCTCCGCAGCACTGATACCGGCGGGGCCGTGACACGCAGAGCACACAACAGATTTGGCCTTGCCGGCCTCGATATCACCGGCAAATAGTGGGGAGGACGCGGCCAGGGCAAACAGGCCGGCACCTATCAGGGAAGCAATTTTCATAAATAATGGTCTCCAAGGTGGCGCGATGCCAGTCAAGGAAAGCTGGTTAGCGCCGGTTAACAAAAGGTAGTTCTGGATGAGGGGTGTTACTCAATCCCCAACGATTTGACGAAAATCTTCGAGTTGCGCTGGAAGTTGTACAGTTCCTTCTTCTGCGCGGGCAGGTCATCCAGTGATGCCGTTTCAAAACCGTGCTCCTGGAACCAGTGAGCGGCACGGGTCGTGAGCACAAAAAGCCGTGTCAGCCCCTGACTGCGCGCTTGCTTCTCAATCTGGGTCAGCAGGCGGGAAGCCAGGCCGCGATCACGGTAATCCGGGTGCGTAGCGACACAAGCCAGCTCAGCGGAGCAGTGGTCGGTAAAGGGGTAGAGAGCGGCGCAGGCCACAACGACGTTTTCGGCGTCGACCACAAGGGTAAAGCGGGAAATTTCTGTTTCCAGCAGCTCCCGCGAGCGTTTCACCAGCACCCCGGCCTCTTCGAGGGGGGTGATCAGGTCGAGTAGTCCAGCGATGTCTTCGATAGTGGCACTGCGGATGACTTCGTTGCCATCATGTAACAATAGTGTGCCCTCGCCCTCGCGGGTAAACAGCTCACCCAATAGAGCACCGTTTTTCTGGTAGCTGATGATATGGGCGCGCGGCACACCGCGCAGGCAGGCAAGATTAGCCGCCTCCAGCAGATTGCACAGTAGCTGCTCGCCAGCTTCCCGTAGCGGCGACAGGTGCTGCTTTACATCGGGCAGGGACAGAATGCGAACCAGGTCGCCGTTTGGGCCGGGCACGCCGGACTCGGCGGAGAACAGGACCAGTTTCTCTGCCTGCAGAGCGATGGCCGTCTGGGTGGCGACATCCTCGTAGGTCAGGTTGAAGGCCTCGCCTGTCGTGGAATAGCCCAGCGATGAGAGCAGCACAATAGCGCCGTCCTCCAGCTGGCGCTCAATGCCAGTACGATCAATGCGCCGCACTTCGCCACTGTGGTGAAAATCCACCCCATTGCGTACGCCGAGCGGTTTGGCAGTGATGAAATTACCACTCACCACCCGCAAGCGAGCACCGTGCATGGGGGAGTTGGCCAGCCCCATAGACAGCAAAGCCTCGATGCCAATGCGGGTGTTGCCCATGGCATCCCGGACGCAGGCCATGGTGGGTTCGTCGCTGATGCGGGTGTTGTCCTCGTAGCGCGGGGCAATCTGCGCCTTGGCCAGGTGCTCGTCGATTTGTGGTCGTGCGCCGTGGACCAGCACGATGCGAATTCCCAGCGAGTTAAGTAGCGCTATGTCTTGCACCACATAGGGAAAGTTGTCGTGCATCACTCCATCGCCGCCGATGGCGATGACAAAGGTTTTGCCCCGGTGAGTATTGATATAGGGCAGGGTTTCGCGGAAAAACTTGACGTGGTCGATCATGGCAGCCCCGGGTGTGTTCAGGCGCTGATTATAAGGCAAGGCTGTAGGGGTGCCAGTAGCTAGCGCGGCATAGACGATTTATAAAAGCAGCTTTCTATAAGGAATGTCTATAAACAATAGTGTCGTATCAACGCCCTGAGCGTCTCCACCATGGGATTGATGCGCTCCAGCGCCAGGTACTCGTCCGGCTGGTGGGCCTGGTCGATATCGCCGGGGCCGAGCACCACCACGTCCATGCCCAGTTCGTGCAGGTAGGGTGCCTCGGTGGCGAAGGCTACGGTTTCGGCGCTGTGGCCAGTGAGTTTTTCGCATACCGCCACTAGGTCGGTGGTGTTGGCGGCGCTGAAGGCGGGCACCTGGTAGTGGCTGAGAGTTACCTGAGTGCCGGCGTGCCCACCGAGAGGTAGCAAACGCCTTTCCAGCAGAGCCTGCAGTTCGCTCATGTCCATGCCCGGTAGCGGGCGGATTTCAAAACCCAGTTCACAGTGTCCACAGATACGGTTGGGATTGTCGCCACCGTGTACGCAGCCGAGATTGAGGGTGGGGTAGTCGACGGCGAACAGGGGGTCGCGATAGCGGGCTTTGAGTTCTTGTTGCAGGCCCATGAGCTCGGTGAGTACCTGCTGTAAGGTATGCATGGCATTGGCACCGAGGGCGGGGTCGCTGGAGTGCCCGGAGCGGCCCTGAATCACGAGCTTTTCCACCATGATGCCCTTGTGCATATTGATGGGCTTGAGGCCGGTGGGTTCGCCGATCACGGCGCAGCGAGCCCGGGGTACCCCGGCCTCGACCAACGCCCGGGCGCCAGCCATGGAGGATTCTTCATCGGCGGTGGCCAGAATGATCAGGGGCTGTTGCAGATCCTTGGCGGTGAAGCTCCGCGCCGCCTCGATGGCGAGAGCAAAAAAGCCCTTCATATCGGAAGTCCCGAGGCCATAAAAGCGGTTGTCGCGCTCAGTAAGGGCAAAGGGATCGTGCCGCCACAGGTTGTCGTCGCAGGGCACTGTATCGGTGTGGCCGGACAACACCAGGCCGCCGGGGCCGCTGCCGAGAGTGGCGATCAAGTTGGCCTTGCGCGGATCTGCCAGAGGCATGATTTCCGTGCGAAAGCCAGCATCCGTCAACCAGCTGGCCAATAGGTCGATGACTGTGCGATTGCCTTGATCGACAGATGGCAGCACGCTGCTGATGGAGTTGGCGCCGATCAGGGCTTTGAGCATTTGCGGAATGTTCATGGCTGAAGTCTAGGCTGCCTGCCTTGCAATTACTATGGTCTGTGCAGAAAAATGGCGCTGTCGCCGCCGTAACAATATTCTGTTTGTTGGGTCTGCCATGTCCATGGCAATTGGGGCATACTCAGCACCGTTCATAGGCCGCTCTGTTCTAATCGTCCTATGACAATAAACAATAGCGCATAAGATAAACCTAAGAGGTATCAACCCATGAGCCAACGCAATTATGTTGTCGTGCCTGAGTCGGATCGCGCGGCTATTCTCGACCTCATCAGTGCTTATACTCGCTTTTTTGATGATATGGCCATGGATGAAATGGCTCAATTATTTACGCAGGACGTTCGAATTCTTCCCAATCTTGGGCCAGCCCTGCCAGAAGTGATCGAAGGCCGTGGCGCAGTCCGAGACTTTTACACTGCGGCTCGCCAGCAAACGGCGGACAGTGGCCTCCAGCCCCGGCATTTCTCCACCAATCCGCTGTTTAGTGAAAGCAGCGCAACAGCGGCCAGGTTGAGTATCAATATGCTCTATTCAGAGTTTGACCAGGCCAGCCGAGCTACGGCGGTCAAGCTGGCTGGCCGTTATAGCTTCGCCGTCAAAAAAGTAGACGGCGAATGGTTTATCGAGGAGGTATCGATTGGCTACGACTTGTAACTCGCCTGTTAGAGTTGCAGCGCCTTGATTTCCAGGTATTCGTGCAGGCCGTAGGGTCCCAGCTCGCGGCCATTGCCCGACTGTTTGTAACCGCCGAACGGGGCCAGTGCATTGAACTGACCGCCATTGACTGAAACCTGCCCCGTTCGCAGTTGTAGTGCGACACGCTTTGCACTCTCTGCATCGCCAGCCCAGACTCCGCCAGACAGACCGAATTCGCTGTTGTTAGCAATGGCTATGGCTTCTTCTTCAGAGTCTACCGGCATGATCGCCAATACCGGACCAAAGATCTCCTCTTTGGCAATGGTCATATCGGGAGTCACGTCAGCGAAAATCGTTGGCTGTACATAAGCCCCTCGTTCGCAGCCGGGTGGTGGCTCCAGGCCGCCGGCCACTATGCGGGCGCCTTCCTCAAGACCCTTGTGGATAAATGACAGAACCGATTGTTGCTGGGCTTGCGACACCAAGGGTCCCATGTGAGTGGTCTCGGCGGTAGGGTCCCCTACTACGACTCTTTCGGCAGCCGCACAGGCTAGAGCAATTACTTCCTCCTGACGGGCGCGAGGTACTATCAATCGGCTCAGTGCTGCGCAAACCTGGCCACTATTGAGAGTAATACCAGCACCTTCCACTGCGGCGGGTACCGCCTGATCCAGAGGGGCACCATCAAGAAGAATGCAGGCTGACTTTCCGCCGAGCTCCTGAGTCACCCGCTTGATAGTGGGGGCGGCGAGTTGTGCCACTCTGATACCTGCATTGGTGGAGCCAGTGATAGAGACCATATCCACCGCCGGGTGGCTACAAAGGCGCTCACCCACGGTGCGGCCAGGCCCTGGAACGATGTTGAAGACGCCCGCCGGCAAGCCTGCTTTATGAACGAGCTCAGCGAAAGCAAAAGCGGTCAAAGGGGTTTCAGAACTGGGTTTTAGCACCACGGTGCAACCCGCGACGAGTGCTGGTGCCAGTTTGGCCACGATTTGGTGTAAAGGAAAATTCCAGGGAGTAATAAAAGCACACACACCGACAGGGTCGTGGTGGATTTCGGAGTTGCCGATAGTTTCTACAGGGCGGCTGGCGAACTCTCTGCCAATATCTACATAGCTGGACATTACCCCGACGCCGAGCCCTAGCTGTACTTGTCTGGAGAGATTGATGGGGGAGCCCAACTCAGCGGTGACAATATGGGCCATGTTCTCGGCATTTTCTGCAATCGCGGCAGCGAGTTTTTCTACATAATCGACTCGTTTCGCAATGGGAGTGGCTGCCCAGGCAGGAAAGGCCTTGGCCGCAGCATCGACAGCGGCATCGGCGTCGTCAATAGTGGCGAGGGGGACTTTGCCCGCCAGTTCCAGGGTGGCAGGGTTAATCACGTCGAGCCACTCGCCGCCGGTGGACGCAACCCAGTGGCCACCAATATAGAGCTTGTCAAAAACCTTCATGTGAAATGTCCTCGTAGAGAGATGCTGCCGGCTTGTTTATATGACTGATTGGTCATATCTTGTTGCTGTGGAGTCCCAGTGTCAATACAGTTTGCGCTCGGGGTGGAAAAGATGAATGAATAGTCAGTTTAGTTGTGGTGATATTTCGTAATATAATTCCCGCACCTTTCAACTGGGCAGTGTAACGGGCCCACCAGAGAAATGAGGCAAGGTTTGACTGCGCGAACTCAGGAAAAGCAAAAAGCCGTGGTGGCAAAGACAACCCGGCGCCGCTCGCCGCGCCAGGAGCGCAAGAATGAGGCAACTCGCCTGTGTCTTCTGGAATCGGCTGCACATATCGTCGGGGAGCATGGTTATGCTGGCTGTACTATTGCACGTGTAACAGAGCGGGCTGGCGTTGCCCACGGTACGTTTTATTTACACTTTGCGTCGCAGCAGGCGATGTTTGATGAGCTCCTTCCGGTTCTTGGTGCTCAAATGCTGGAGCACATCGGCCGGGCGATTCGCTCCAGCAAGGACGAGGTAGACCTGGAGCGCAAGGGCTTCAAGGCCAACCTGGACTATCTGGTTCAGCATCCCTACATGTATCGGGTGCTAAGCGAAGCTGAGCTGTTTGCCCCCAAAGCCTTCAAGCAGCATCTTGACGCCATGGCGCAAAGTTATACGCGCTCGCTCCGGCGCAGCATGAGCGAAGCTCATATGGCCGATTACAAGGAAAGTGAACTGGAAACCCTGGCCACTATGCTGATTGGCGCTCGCACATATTTGCTGATGCGTTATGGCGTGGATAATTACACCATCAAGGGTGTTTCCAAGGACAAGCTCGAAACGTATCTCCAGTTTATCTCCAAAGGGATCAGCCCCAGAACCTGACCGGTTCGGCAACGCTGCTTTCTCCATTCCGGCAATAAATACAAGTGCTCTGCAACCGCTCCCGGTGTGATCCGGGGGTGGCTTGGCTTTGCTCTAAAACAATATTGACTGATTAGTCATTTTTGATGCATACTGCTCTGCATCATGGTCAGTAATACCGGGAGGCTCCGTGAATATTCAAAGAAAAGACCTCGGTCAACGCCGCTCAGAAGCTCCCTCGGTACAGGATTATCTGGACCGGGAAAAGCGCCAGGTTCCCACTTATTTGCGCGACAATGCTTATACCTATCAGGGGTCTGAAGATCTGCCGGCAGAACGCTGGTACAGCCGGGAATTTTATGACAGCGAAATAAAGCATGTCTGGCCGCGAACCTGGCAGCTGGTCTGTGTGGAAGAAGAGCTTGCCCAACCTGGCGACTATGTGGTCTACGACATTGTGCATTGGTCCTTCATTGTTGTACGTCGCAGCGATGGTACGCTAGGTGCCTATTACAACTCCTGTATGCATCGGGCCACCAGACTCTGTGATGCAGCGGCAGGCCACGCCACGGAGTTTCGCTGTCCCTTCCACGGGTGGGTTCACAGCATCGACGGCTATGTTTCAGAGATTACCTGTGAGTGGGATTTTGATCACCTGGACGAGCAGGCGAGACAAATGCCTCGGGCACAGGTAGATACGTGGCAGGGACTGGTTTTTATCAACATGGATCCAGCTGCTCCTTCCCTGAGGGAGTATATTGGCAATCTGGACGACGCTTTTGCACGTTACCCGTTGACCAGCAAGCGCAAATCAGCCCATGTCCAAAAGCCGTTGCCTTGTAACTGGAAAATAGCCCTCGAACAATTTATCGAAGCCTACCATGTTATTGCGACGCATCCCGAAGGCTTGCCTTATATCGGAGATGCGAACGCCCAGTACAACATTTGGCCTGACAACGACCATGTCAGTCGCATGCACACACTTCATAGTGTGGCCAGCCCCCATGTGGGCGACCGTTACAGCGAACAGGAAAAGCTCGATATCATCACTGATATTTCCGATAAAGCCGGCACCCAAAAAAGGCGGATTGTGCTTCCTGAGGGAATGTCTACCCGAGAGTTTCTGGCGGAAGAGCGCCGCCGTTTGCTCAAAGAGGAGTATGGGTTGGATTGCAGTGAGCTGACCGATGCCGAGATGCTCGATACTATTCACTACTTTATTTTCCCCAATATTGTCGTCTGGACAGCTTACGGATCACCGATTATCTATCGCTTCCGTCCCCACATGGACGATCCGCGGCGCAGTGTTATGGACGTCATGTTCATGACGCCTTTTGATACCAGTAAACCTCGCCCTCCCAGTGCCGAAATTGATTATCTCAGCGCTGAGTCCAGCTGGACTGAGGCTAAGTCCCTGGGCCGTATGGGATGGGTTTTTGATCAGGACACCAGCAATGCACCACTGGTGCAGGCTGGCGTCATGGCCAGTGGCAAACGAGCTGTTTCCCTGGGCAACTACCAGGAGGCACGCATCCGTCACTTTCACCACACCCTGGACAAATACATTAACAATGAACCACTCAATCTGGGCGGTCCCAACCCCAGATCCTGAAATCTATGGCCCGTTACTTCGGTAACCTTATTCAGCAGACAATGAAGAGATAAAAAACTATGTCTTACCAGCCCGACTTTCTTCTGCAAGCTTATCGCACCATGAAAACTATCCGTCAGTTTGAGGAACGGTGCATTGTTGAGTTCGAGCGCGGCAATATCCCCGGCTTTGTACACACCTCCAATGGCCAGGAAGCTGTTGCTGTTGGTACCTGCATGCACCTTACTGACAAGGATGTAATCGGCAGTACTCACCGGGGGCACGGTCACTGCCTCGCCAAAGGTTGCGATGTTGTGGGTATGATGAAAGAGATCATGGCCAGAGCAGGCGGCCTGTGTAAAGGTAAGGGCGGCTCTATGCATATCGCTGATTTTGATAAGGGCATGCTGGGTGCAAACGCTATTGTTGGTGGGGCGCCACCCCTGTGCAATGGTGCTGCTCTTAGCGCCAAGACCCTCAAGACAAAAGATATTGCGGTGTCTTTTACCGGTGACGGCGGTGCCAACCAGGGTACGGTTCTCGAAGCGCTCAACCTCGCTGTGGTGCTCAAGCTGCCGCATATTTTTATGTTCGAAAACAACGGTTACGGTGAAGGCACGGGGGTCGATTATGCTCTCGGTTCCGAGGATATTGCCAGCCGTTCAGGTGCTTTTGGCATGCCTGCGGTCAAGGTGGATGGCATCGACTTTTTTGCTGTCTATGAAACAGTGAAAGAGGCGGTGGAGCGCGCGCGCAATGGCGGGGGCCCTACTGCCATTGAAGCGGATACCGTGCGCTTTGACGGCCACTTTGTCGGTGATCCACAGCTCTACCGTGCCAAGGATGAAGTCAAGCGACTGCGTGAAACTCACGACTGCCTGAAGCTGTTCCGCAAGCGCGTCATCGACGAGGGGTGGCTCAAGGCCAAAGATCTCAATGCTATCGATAAAGAGGTTGAAGCCCAGATCGAGCAGGCGGTGGAAGAGGCTCTGGCAGCTCCCTTCCCCGATGCTATAGAGCTGACCACTGATGTCTATTGCTCCTACTGATAAGTGACGCGACTTTATCGAATCCATTTTTTCAGAGACTAAACCATGAATATCCAAGCTGTGACAGAGAAAAATAAGACCGGTGGCAAAACCTCTATAAAAACGTATCGTGAAGCACTGAATGATGCCTTGCGCAGTGAAATGCGTCGCGACCCTACAGTAGTGCTCATCGGTGAGGACCTGGCGGGGGGCGCAGGTGGAGGTGGTATTGATGATGCCTATGGTGGGGTGTTCGGAGTGACCAAGGGCTTGGTGTCGGAGTTCGGAAGGGAGCGAGTGATCGATACCCCCATCTCTGAGTCCGCCATTATTGGTGCTGCAGCGGGTGCTGCAAACACCGGGCTGCGTCCCGTTGCCGAATTAATGTTTTTTGATTTTATTGGTGTCTGTTTCGACCAGATCTTTAACCAGGCTGCCAAGTTTCGTTATATGTTCGGTGGCAAGGCACGCACGCCCATGGTGATTCGCGCCACCGTCGGGGCAGGTTTAAGTGCTGGTGGTCAGCATTCCAATATGTTGCACCCGCTGGTAGTGCATATTCCGGGTCTAAAGGTGGTCATGCCGAGCAATGCCTACGATGCCAAAGGCCTGCTGATCAGTTCTATTCGCGACAACGATCCAGTAATTTTTCTGGAACACAAGACGTTGTACGACACCAAATGTGAAGTTCCCGACGAGAGTTACACTATTCCACTCGGTGAAGCAGCCTTTACCCGTGAAGGGTCTGATCTCACTATTGTCGCTATTTCTGCCATGGTGCCGCGCGCCAATGCGGTGGCTGACAAATTGGCCAAAGAAGGTATTTTCATTGATGTGATTGACCCGCGCAGTCTGTCTCCACTCGACGATGAAGCCATTCTGGAAAGTATTGAAGTTACGGGCCGACTGGTTGTTGTAGACGAAGCCAACCCGCGCTGTGGTATGGGGGCTGACATCGCTTTGCTGGCAGCGGAACGTGGCTTTGATTCGCTCCGCGCGCCAGTGCGCACCGTGACTGCTCCTCACTCGCCAGTGCCTTTTGCCCCTGTACTGGAGCAGCTGTATATGCCTAGCGAGGAACGCATTGAGCGGGCCGTGCGCGAATTGTTGGAGGTTTAACCATGGGGGCTGATATCCAGGCGATTGCCATGCCCAAATGGGGAATGGAAATGTCCGAGGGCGTTGTGGGCGAATGGCACATCACAGAAGGTGAGACAGTTGCTGCCGGTGACGAGGTGGTGGATATTGAAACCAGCAAGATCGTCAACACTGTTGCCGCCCATACTAGCGGTACTCTACGGCGGCAGGTAGCCAAGCCCGGTGAGATTCTACCCGTCGGCGCCTTGCTGGGAGTGTTGGCAAGTGCCGATATAGCGGACGCTGAGATTGACGCTTTTATTGCCCGCCAGACGGGTAGTGTGCAAGAGGGGGCAGATAGCAGTCAGTCCACTGCACATGCTGAAGCCGAGTCCTCTATGCCAAAGGTTCAAGCCAGTCCGGCTCCAGTGCCTGCGCAGGCCCCGGCCCCTGTTACAATCGGGCTCAGTGAGCTTGCTGGTGGTGGCGATGATCACTTTGTGCCCGCCACACCTGTAGCCCGTCGCCTGGCGAAAGAGTACGGGGTAAACCTTCACAACGTGGTTGCCTCGGGTCGTCACGCTCGGGTTACCAAGCGCGATCTGGAGCAGGCGGTGGTCGCTGGTGGTGGCGAACTGATTGCGCCTCCCGCAGCGAGGCTGGCTCGCAAAGCCGTTGCTACACCGCAAGATGACAGCGCGGTACGGGCCACTCCAGTGGCGCGCCGTTTGGCGAAGGAGTTGGGCGTGTCTCTGGCAGAATGCCGGGTTAGCGGTCAGCGTGGCCGGGTGTCCAAGGCCGATGTAGAAGCAGCTGTTGCCCTGCAAGGTAAAGGCGGGGCAACAACAGTGGAGTTGGCCGCAGCTGCAGCGGTACCTGCCTATGAAGAGCTTTCTCTGAGCGGGATGCGCAAAACAATTGCTGGACGTCTGCAGCAGTCCAAGCAGGAAGCCCCCCACTACCGGGTGCAGATCGACGCTGAGCTGGATAATCTGTTGGCGGTGCGTCGCCAGATTAACGACACCACCTCGCAAGCCAATGTTTCAGTGAACGATTTTTTGGTCAAGGCGTGTGCCTGCGCCCTGATGCAGGTTCCGGCAGTCAATGTGCAGTTCGACGGTCATTCGTTGCGCCAGTTCAGGGATGCGGATATCGCTATCGCGGTGGCCTTGGATGACGGCTTGATCACTCCTATTGTTCGCGCTGCTAACAGCAAGGGGCTGGTGACGATTTCTAACGAGTTGCGTGATCTGGTTACCCGCGCCAAGCTGGGTAAGCTCAAGCCTGAAGAGTTTCAGGGTGGCACCTTCAGCCTCTCCAACCTCGGAATGTATGGCATCAAGCAGTTCGACGCTATTATCAACCCGCCTCAGGCAGCGATCCTGGCTGTTGGGGCCGGTGAGCAGAGAGCGGTCGTTCGCAACGGTGAAGTTGTGTCGGCAACAGTGGTTAGCCTCTCTCTGTCCAGCGATCACCGTGTTATCGATGGTGCTGTTGCGGCCCGCTTTATGGCTGCCTTGAAAGGCTATATCGAGCAGCCCGCGACGATGCTGGGTTAACTCGGATCTTCGACTTACTACGGAAAAGTATCTATGACTGAACAGCAAGCCACCGTGCTCTATGATGAGCCTGCGTCAGGTATTGCCCGCATCACGTTGAATCGTCCTCATCGGGGAAATGCCCAGGACGTACAGCTTACCTATGAGCTTAACGATGCGTTTATGCGGGCGGCTCATGACCGCAACATCGCGGTTATTATTCTGCGTGGCAACGGCAAACATTTTTCGGCCGGGCACGACCTCAAGGATACTACCCACGACAAGGTTGGGCGTGACTTTCCCATTACCTCCACATGGGGCGATATTGAAACAGAAAGTGTTGCTGGCTGGTATGGCTGGGAGCGGGAAACCTACCTGGATATGTGCCGGCGCTGGCGCGACATTCCCAAGCCCACCATTGCTCAGGTCAGCGGTGCCTGTATAGGCGGTGGGCTGATGCTGGCCTGGGTGTGTGATTTGATCGTTGCCTCAGACGACGCTATTTTTCAGGATCCGGTGGTCAATATCGGCGCAAATGCCGTAGAATTTTTTGCCCATGCCTGGGAGATTGGTCCGCGCCGTGCCAAGGAAATGCTATTTACCACGGACTCCTGGAGTGCAGAAGACGCCAAGGATTGGGGCATGGTCAACCGGGTGGTTAGCAGGGACCAAATCGATGCTGCGACACTGGCCTTGGCGGAACAGATTGCGTCCAAGCCGCGCTTTGCCATCAAGATGGCTAAAGAATCTGTAAATGCGGCGGTGGATGCCCAGGGGCAGCGCCAGGCCATGGATCAAGCCTTTGCCCTGCATCAGCTTTGTCATGCCCAGAACCGGCAGATGTTTGGCGGTCTGCTTGACCCATCGGGTTTGCCGGAGTCTATCCGCAATGATGAGCGGGTCAGTACCTTGGTGAAGGGAAAGTAGAGCCGGGTGAAAGGAAAGTAGAGAAGGGAAATTTTGAAGCTGACTTATCGCCACCGAAGTGTTCGGTGGCGGTAAGTCAGGGCGAATCTTAAGTCAATAGTCGTTTGTGGGGAACGGATCAAATCCGGGGTCAGGGGTAAGCTTGAAAGATTTCATAAACATCCCCACCATCATGAACTCACCAACTAAATAAATAAAGTCGATGATATGGGCGGGCGAGTAATGTACAGACAGCCTGTCCCACGACTCATCGCTGATGCCGCCTGCACTGGTAAGGTCGTCAACCGCGGCGATTAAAGCTGCCTCGGAGGGGTGCCAGCCAGTAGCTTTTGCTCCCAGGCACAACTGAGACAACTCTTCGTCGTTGAGACAGCCTTCCCTTCGCGCATAGGCCGCATGGGCGCCCCACTCGTATTCACAGCGCATGTTGTAGGCAACCCGCAGAATCGTAATCTCCCGCTCGCGCAGGTTCAGCAAGTTTTCAAACAGGATGCCTTCGCCAAAGCCGATCCAGTTTTTTAACGTGGTCGGATTATGAGCCATCGTTTTGTGAAAGTTCAGCGGCGGATCCCAGTTTTTCAAGGCTGCCCTGACTTCTTCACTCCACTGTTCCGGCTCCAGGGGAGCAATCCGTGGTCCCGGCTGTGTGTTATTGGACAAGAAATGACTCCTCTAGTAAGTGGTCAATAGTCCACGCGCTTGGTAAAGCCGCCATCCACGACCAGAGTGGTGCCCGTGATGTATTCAGCTGCGGGGCTGGCGAGAAATACGACAGCGCGAGCAATGTCGGCAGGATCAGCCATGCGGCCATAGGGAATCTCGGCCAGAGTGGATTCGTAAAAGTCGGTCATGTTGGCCTTGATGGTTTCCCAGGCGCCACCTTCAAAGTAGACAGGTCCGGGTGCCACACTGTTCACCCGCACATGATCGGGAGCGAGTACGTTGCTGAGGTTCTTGGCGTAGTTCAGCAGACCTGCCTTAAAGACGTTGTAGGCAGTAGGTGCTTTAAATGTTTCAACGGCTGCTGTTGTGCTGATCATCACAATGGCGCCAGCGCTCTTTTTCAAGTGGGGCAGCAAGGTTTCGGTGCCGCGAACTGTACCCATGACGTCGACATGGAAATTGTTGAACCAGCTTTCCTCACCGTTCATACCGCCGCCAGCACTGACGTTAGGGATGAAAATATCCACACCGCCCAGCTGCTCGGCTGCCTGCTCCAGCCAGGCGATATAAGGGTCGCGGTCACTGACATCCACGGCGGCACCGAAGACCCGAACGCCGCGATTGCTCAACTCAGCCAGAGTGCTTTCAACCGCTTTTGCATCGCGGGCACAGAAGGCGATATCTGCGCCTTCAGCGATGAGGTGCTCGACGATGGAGCGACCGATACCACGTGTTGCTCCGGTAACGATAGCTTTCTTGCCTTTCAGATGCAGATCCATATTAGTTCTCCTAGTGGGTGATCAAGTTTGTTTATTGATGATGTTGGCGATGGTAGTGCGCAGGATGTCCTTCTTTACTTTGCCAGAAGCAGTGCGTGGCAGGTCGGCGACGATCTCCACATGCTCGGGGTACTTTTGTTTGGCCAGCCGCGACTCGGCAAGATACGTGGTTATGACTGGCAAGTCGATGGTAGCGCCAGGGCGGGGAATGACAAAGGCGCAGATACCTTCTCCGAGGCGTTCGTGAGGCATGGCGACCACTGCAGCTTCAACAATATCCGGATGGCGGTGGAGCAGGTCTTCGACCTCTTTTGCACTGATGTTTTCTCCGCCGCGGATAATCAGGTCTTTCTTACGGCCAGTGATTCTCAGGCCATCTCCTGCCACGATATGACCGATATCACCAGTGCGGAAAAAGCCATCATCCGTAAAACTGTCGGCGTTATGGGCAGGTTCGGAATAGCCGAGAAACAGTGCCGGGCCGCGCAGTAATATTTCACCATCCTGGCCTTCTGGCAGGGGGTTGTCATGGTCGTCGACTATGCGAACTTCATAATCGACGATGCGGCCATCGGTGTCGGCGGCGAGATCACTGTTGGCAGCGCCGGTGTAACCCAGGGAGCCATAGGGGGCCTCGGTGCTTCCATAGACTCGAAAGGCGCAATGGTTGGCAAAAGTGTTATTGGCGCGACGGATCAAAGCTGGTGGCACCGCTGCTCCACCACAGGCAAACGCTTTCAGACTGGGAATACGTGATCCAGCTGCTTCTGCTGCAGCCACCAGCTCCTGAAGGAAAGGCGTTGCGCCGACGGTGGCATTCATACCGTAGCGATCTGCCAGGCCCACGGCTTCTTCAGCATTCCAGAAGGGCATGAGGACTGAGCGTGTGCCTTGCAGGAAGGGCATTTCAATGCCGTTACTGTAACCGCTGATATGTGTGATCGGTGATGGCATCAGGATAACATCGTTGACCTCTATACCCCAGTAATCGACGCTGGCTTGAACTGCTCGAGCCAGGGTATTGTGGCTGTGGAGAACGCCCTTGGGACGCCCGGTCGTACCCGACGTGTACATCACCAACTTCAAGGATTCAGCAGACAGTTGCGGCCAAGGCAAGTTACCGCCGCGGCCTGTAGTCACTAAATCTTCGTAAGTTAACTCTGCGGGTGCATTGGCGCGCACTGTTATGATGTGGTCGAGGTCGCCTAGCTCGGCTTTGAGCTGAGTGGCCATTTCAAGGTAATTAAAGTTGCGGAACTCACTGGGTATAAAGAGTGCTTTACTGCGGCAGTCCTCAAGGATGATGCGAACCTCGCTGTCGCGATAGATAGGTACGATGGGGTTGATTACCAAGCCCAGTAGCGACGCGGTGAGGTTGATGACGGCAGCTTCCACCCAGTTTGGGAGCTGGAAACTGATTACATCGCCTGGCCGCAGACCCATTTGCCACAAAGCTACGGCCAGGGCCTCGGCATCGATCAGTAAATCGCTGTAAGTGATGGGGCGTGGCTCATTGAGAAAGACCTCGGTATCAGGGGCAGTCATGGCCCAATCCCGTGCATTGTCTGCGATCGTTCGACCTTGCCAGGCGCCTGAGCGGCGGTACTGGTCGTGGCGCGCAGCGTCTTTGCGCATCACGTCCTGCAGTCTGGTCATGCCACTTTCTCCTCGTTTATTGTTGAGTTCTGGTAATCAAACACTTCCCGGTGCCAGTCAGCATCTCCGAACAGTGAGCTGTTGGTTAACAACAGCTTGAGATAGGTGCCTACCGGGAGTTCCTCAGCCATTCCCATACCGCCGTGAAGTTGTACCCCTTGTTCGCCAATAAAGCGACCGGCTTGGCTGGTGCGTACTTTAGCAGCTGCTACCAGGCGCCGGCTGTCCGGCCAGGCGTTGTCCAGCGCAATTGCCGCAGTGCCGGTGATGGCGGTGGCCTCCTGACTGGCAATGCTCATCTCGACCAGGCGGTGCTGGATTACCTGGAAGTGACCGATAGCGGTGCCAAACTGGCGTCGTGTTTTGACGTACTCCAGGGTGATGTCGATCAGAGCGCTCATCGCACCGCAGGCTTCAGCACAGCTGGCAGTAGCTGCGCGCTGATGTAATTGGTCGATGGCAGCGCTGGCGTCCTCGGTCGCCAGTCTGTTGTGCTCTGGCACAAAAACATTGTCCAGCACCAGGTCGGCAGCGGGTCGTCCGTCGAGGAGGCGATAGGTATTCAGGCCGAGTCCCGGGGCTCCAGCGTCAACCATAAACAAGTTTACCGGTCCGCGCTCGCCGTAACGGGCCGAAACCACCAGGTGGCTGGCTGTGGCTCCATGAAGAACCAGATTTTTTTTGCCGCTGAGCCGATACCCATCGGTACTTTTTTTAGCCAGACAACGGGTGCCGTCGAGGTCGTGCCCGGCAGCTGCTTCACGGTGGGCCAGCGCCAGGGTTATCTCTCCAGCAACGACAGCCGGCAGAAAGGTTTCTTGCTGGGTCGAATCACCTGCCAGTTCGATAGCCCCGGCACCCAATACCAAGGTGGCGAGGAGAGGAGAGGTCAGGAGGCCGGCACCCGCTGCCTGCATCAGCACTGCCAGGGCTGCCATCCCGCCTCCCAAGCCACCCATCGGTTCCGGAATGGCGAGGCCGAGCCAGCCCATGTCGGCATAACGCTGCCAGTCGGCGACGTCAAAGCCAGTATCGTTAGCAACTGTCTGGCGCCGTTTCTCAAAGTTATGTTGCTCCGCAATAAAGCGATTAATGCTAGTGCTCAGTGTACGCAGGTCGTCGATGGTAAGTGCTGACATGGCAGGCTATAGCTCCAGAACGGCTTTGGCTAGGATGTTGCGTTGAATTTCACTGCTGCCGCCGTAGATGGTACTGGCGCGGCCGTGGAGGTATTCGCTGATGGCGCCCGGGGCGAAAGAGGGGCCGGTGAGTTCGCCATCCCAGCCAGGGGCCAGCGCCTCTGCCTGGAAAGCGAGTCCGTGATGAGCCAGCAGCTCAATGCTGTGGGCGGCGATATCCTGCATCAGCTCGGTGCCGACAATCTTGAGCACCGATGCTTCAGGGCCGGGCTCGCTGCCACTTTCGGCCTGGGCCATGAGCTCAAACCCCAGGGCCTGTAGCGAGAGAATGCGAACTTCCAGGTCGGCCAGCCTTGATTGCCATACAGCGTCTGCGAGGAGAGGCTTGCCACGCTTGTGAGTGACTTCCAGTAACCCTTGCAACTGGGAAAATAAACGAATGGCCTTGCCGACATCGGCAGCGAGCAGGCGCTCATTGCCGAGCAGGAATTTGGCGTAAGTCCAGCCTGCGCCTTCGTCCCCCACCAGGTTTTCGACAGGAACCTGTACGTTTTCCAGAAACACCTCGTTGACATGGTGCCCGCCGTCGATGGTTTCGATGGGTCTGACAGTGATGCCTGGACTGTGGAGGTCGATGAGCAAAAAGGAAATGCCTTGCTGAGGCTTGTTTTCTGTAGAGGTTCGCACCAGCGCAAACATCATGTCCGCCCAGTGGGCCATTGTGGTCCAGGTTTTCTGACCGTTGACAATATAGTGATCGCCAGCGCGGACAGCACGGGTTTTTACCTTGGCGAGATCCGAGCCCGCGTCGGGTTCGGAATAGCCCTGAGCCCACCAGATATCTGTGTTGAGAGTGGGAGTCAGATATTTCTTGCGCTGCGCCTCACTGCCAAAAGTGTAGATCACTGGGCAGACATAAGTGACTCCGAAAGGCATCAGCCAGGGTGCACCGGCGCGATAAATTTCCCACTCAAAGACCCAGCGCTGCACCCGGCTCCAGTTACATCCGCCGTATTGCTCTGGCCAGTGCCCCGCCATCCAGCCCTTGGCGGCCAGTATCTTCTGCCAGCGCACATAATCCTGCTTGTCCAGGTGCTGGTTGAGAATGACTTTGCGACGAATATCCTGAGGCAGGTTGGCCCTGCAGAACTGGCGAACTTCGTTGCGAAAGGCCTGCAGAGCCGGATCCGCTGATAGCTTGGCTCCGGCCATGGCTTCTACTATATTCTGTGAATTGTGACTCATTAGTCAATTATCCTGTGGCAACTTTCAAACTGTCAACAACACAATGCAAGCCGGTGTTTTAGAGGGAGCGTCCGGCAGCCCAGCGAATACCCCGTCGCAGCAGTTGGTAGTACACCGGATAGTTCCAGGCACACCGCTCCGGATGAGGTACAAAGGGTTTGGCGGGGGAGGTGTCGTAGTGACTGCGACAATGGCCGAGGCTGTTGTAGAGCACTGCGCCCTGGCCTAATTCGCGCAGGTAGAGAACCGGGTTGTCTGTCTCTGGCCAATCGGCGGCAGCAAAAGGTGCACAGTTACCGGAAAACCGCGCGTGGAGCAAGGGCTTGATAGGCGCACGCTGTTCAAATAAATACAGTTCATCCACGACCTGAAAAGGCTCTATTCCACGAGTCAGAGGGTGTTCTGGATCTGACACTTCAACCTGAAAAGGGCCGATAGGAGGGTGGGCAAGAAACTGTGTGCCCAGAATATCCATAAACTCGTTTCGGCTATTGTCGACACCAATGCGGCCATCGTCGAGAAATTTGAGCAAGGCGTTGGTACCGTGCAGTGCCAGCCAGCGACCACCACCCTCCACAAAGCTGCGCAGCGCCGCTATTTCTTTGTCGTCAGGTGCAAGGTCGCAGGTGTATGTGATCAACAGGTCACATTGGGCGAGGCGCTCGGTGTTGCTGTAGTCCATAGCTACAGTGGTGCGGATCGAAGGATCTTCCGCCAGCAGTTTCAGAAGCTCTAAACGAGCGAAGTCGATATCGTGAAACTTGCCGGCTGCGACAAGGTGCGCTTGTTTGGGTGGATTGGCCATACTGTAAATTCTCGTTCTGGTTATAGTGCCCGTGCTTACAAGTGTTTGGCTTGTTCACGCAGCTCGAATTTTTGCACCTTGCCCGTTGAGGTTTTAGGGAGGGGTGCAAAGACAACAACGCGGGGGCACTTGAAGTGGGCCAAGTGAGCCCGGCACCATTCCATAATGTCTTTGTCGGTGACGGGTGTTGCACCAGGGTTCAAGGTAACAAAAGCGCAGGGCGTTTCACCCCATTTGTTATCAGGTTTGGCCACCACAGCTGCTTCCATAACGGATGGGTGTCGGTAGAGCACTTCCTCGATTTCAACGGTAGAAATATTCTCACCACCGGAAATAATCAGGTCTTTGGCGCGATCTTTTATTTCGATATAGCCATCGGCGTGGACTACGGCTAAATCTCCAGTATGAAACCACCCATCCTTGAATGCTTTTTCGGTGGCGGTAGGATTTTTGAGATATCCCTTCATCAAGGTGTTGCCACGCAACAGAATCTCGCCGATTTCTTTTCCGTCGGCAGCTACAGGAGTCAGGGTGTCTGGGTTGGCTACCATCAAGTCGGCCAGCATCGGCATCGGTACCCCCTGGCGAGCCATCCGGGCGCAGCGAGCCTGGTTGTCCAGCTCTGACCATTCTGGCTGGGGCAAGCAAAAACTTGCTGGTCCGTAGGACTCGGTCAGCCCGTACAGGTGGGTGACTTTGAAGCCTAAGGACTCCATCCGTTCAATCACAGAGCTGGGCGGCGGGGCACCACCAGTAGCGATTTGTATAACCCTTGGGTAGGGCTTTTGAGGTCGTTCGGAAGCATGCGCCAGCATATTGAGTACAATAGGTGCGCCGCTCAAATGAGTGACCTTGTATTCCTCTATCAGTCGATAAATCGCGGCGGCTTCTACTTTGCGCAGGCAGACATGAGTTCCGCCCATTAAAGTGACAGCCCAGTTCTGGGACCAGCCGTTACAGTGAAACATTGGCAGTGTCCAGAGGTAGATGGTTTCTGCTGTCAGCCCAAAACCGAGGGCGTTGCCCACAGCATTGAGGTGGGCTCCCCGGTGGTGATAAACGACGCCCTTGGGATCGCCTGTTGTACCGGAGGTGTAATTAAGGGCAAGTGCAGTCCACTCGTCATCGGGGAGCTGCCATTGAAAATGCTCATCGCCCGTTGCCAGTAGTGCCTCATAATCCATTTCGCCAATACGTTCGCCGTTATCGGCATCCGGGTCGACAATATCGAAGACAAAAGGAGGTGACTCCAACTGGCTTATTGCTTCGCGGGCGACCGAGCAGAGCTCGTTGTCCACCAGAACAGCTTTGGCCTCGCCGTGGGTCAAAATAAACCGGATAGTGTCGGCGTCTAGCCGGGTATTGATCGTATTGAGTACCGCACCGGCCATGCCAATGCCGTAATGGGCCTCGATCAAGGCGCTGCTGTTGGGTGCCAGTACCGCGACAGTGTCTTGCGACCCTATGCCACGAGCTTGTAAAGCTGACGCGAGGCGCAGGCAGCGGCGGTAGAGCTCCAGGTAAGTAAAGCGGCGGCGTCCGTCAATGACAGCTATCTTGTCGGGAAAAATACTTGCAGCACGCTTGACGAAAGTCAGGGGTGACAACGGGGTATGGTTGGCGGTTCGGCGCTGAAGCCCCTGTTCGTAGATAGAGCTGGTGTCCAACATGGTGCTTTCCTGGGTAATTATTTGGCTCCGTTTGAGGACGCCGATGTGGTTGACAGAGTGTGGTCCCAATCACATAATGACTCATGAATCATTATTATTCTAGGGGAAGTAACCCGGCTAGCGCAATCAGCTTCATTCAGAGTGCTCTTGGCTAGTCTTATAACATCATAAGTGAGATATCCGGACAGGAGTGCCTAGATGAGCAAGGCTGGAGACAAGCAGAGTAAAACGCCACCACAGGTTCGCTTGATGATTGGCGATTGCCCTCTCGATGAGGGTAGTGGTGGCTTTCATACCCATATCAACCCGGCAACCGGAAAGCCTCAGGCCGAGATTCCCCTGGCTGGTGTGACAGAGATAGATCAGGCTGTCGAAGCAGCCGAGAGAGCCTTTGAAATATGGCGCAGAGTGCCAGGGGCTGAACGACGTGACCTGCTTTTGCGGCTCGCCGGGCTGATTCGGGAAAATGCCGCAGAGTTTGGCCGTCTCGCGGCACTGGATTGTGGCATCCCTGTCATGGTGGGTGGAACTTTTGCTCCTCAGATTGCCGCTGAGTGGATCACCTATTACGCCGGCTGGGCTGACAAAATTGAGGGGCAGGTGGTACTGAGTTACCCGTCTGATGATTTTGCCTACACTTTGTCCGAGCCATACGGCGTGATCGGCATGATTACCACATGGAATGGACCCTTGGTGTCGCTGGGCATGAAGGTGCCAGCCGCATTGGCTGCGGGCAACACTGTGGTCATCAAGCCCTCCGAGATTTCGCCTTTCGTGACACAGTTTTTTGCTGAGTTGGTGGAGCGGGCGGGTTTCCCTGCGGGAGTGGTGAATATGGTCCCCGGCGGGCCTGCGGCAGGACAGCGCTTGGTGGAGCATCCGGCAGTCCAAAAAGTGTCTTTTACTGGCGGGCCAGTTACCGCACGAAAAATCATGCACAGCTGTGCCGAAGCACTCAAGCCCATGGTTATGGAGCTGGGGGGCAAGGCTTGCAACTTGATATTTGCAGATGCTGATTTAGACAATGCCGCAGAGCAAGCGGTCTATGAAAGCCTGGGGGTGTTGAGTGGGCAGGCATGTGCTATCCCGTCGCGAGTGGCTATTGAGCACTCTGTCTATGATGAGGTGGTCGAGAAAATGGCCAGTATTGCCAGCAAATTACCGGTGGGTGATCCCTTCGATCCGGCTACCCTGGTTGGTCCGTTGATCAGTGAGGCAGCAGTGAAGCGTGTCAAAGGACTGGTGGATGAGGCGGCAAGCAGCGGGCGGATGCGGCTGGTAATGGGAGGCGAGCGCTGCGGAGGTGATCTCGCTGGTGGCTATTATATGGCACCAACCCTGTTCGCCGATGTCGACCCACAAGATCCTCTGGCACAAGGTGAAATCTTTGGCCCTGTGCTGACTATTCACCGCTTCAATAATGAAGAAGAAGCCATTGCCATTGCCAATGCGACGCCTTATGGGCTTGGGGGCTATCTTCACACTTCTAATATAAAGCGGGGGCACAGGGTCGCGGCTGCGCTCAAGACCGGTAATGTTTATATCAATAGAGCTCGAACTTTGGCGGCTCAGGTACCCTTTGGTGGGGTTGGTATCAGCGGCTTTGGTCGTGAGGGGGGGCGTCCGGGTTTAGAGGAGTTTTTGCGTCATAAAAATATTGGTCTCAGTCAGTAGGCGCAGAGTCAGCGAATCAAATCAATAAACCAAGCTGGAAAATAAGTTATGGGTGGTACGTTCGATTTCATCATAGTGGGCGGTGGATCTGCCGGTTGTGTCCTGGCCAACCGGCTGTCCGAGAATCCCAATAACCAGGTACTCTTGCTTGAAGCTGGGCCCAGTGATAGCCACCCTTTGATAAACATGCCCAAGGGGTTTGGCAAGATACTCACCAAGGAAAAATATACTTGGTATATTCCTGCCCTGCCTGGCGAAAAAGGTAAGCGGACACCTGAGACCTGGGTGCGAGGCAAAGTCATTGGCGGTTCCAGCTCAATCAATGGCATGCAATACCTCCGCGGCCACCCGCAAGATTATGATCATTGGGAAGAACTGGGTAACCAGGGATGGGGCTGGCGAGAAATGAAGCGAGCCTTTATGGCCATGGAGGATCACGAGCTGGGGGCTACCGAGGACCGCGGCGTTGGCGGTCCGTTGCGAGTGACCGTTTCGCGAGGACACTACCCCGCTCTGGATGCCATGATTGGTGCCGGTGAAAGTCTCGGGCTGCGCCGGTTTGAAGAACCCAATGAATCGATTGAGGACGGTGTTGGCTATACCACCTGTACCATCAAGGAGGGGCGGCGTTGGAGTGCGGCGCGAGCGTTTCTGGATCCAGCAAAGAAGCGCCCCAATCTGCATATTGAGACGGGAGTCCTGGTAGACCGGGTGTTGTTCGAGGGGCAGCGCGCGATTGGCGTGGCATGCTCTCAAAACAATGTCGCCAAGGAGTTCCGCGCTGCAAAGGAAATCATCCTGTCAGCAGGTGCAATTCAGTCACCTAAAATTCTTCAACTTTCGGGTGTCGGCCCAGCTCAGCATCTCCAAGCCCTGGGTATTCCAGTGGTTCAGGACAGCCCTGGAGTCGGAGGCAATATGCGTGAGCATGTGCTGATTTTTCTGCAGCACAGGGTCAAAGAGGGCTATAGCAACAATAGAGAGTTCTCGGGATGGCGATTGTGGAAAAATGCTTTTAAATACGCGGCATTTGGTACGGGAGTATTGGCCAATCCCGGCTATAACTTTACTGGCTTTTTCCGGAGTCGCGAAGACATTGAGAGGCCCGATGTCCAGATCATTGGTGATTGCTTTTCCATGGATATGAGCAAGTGGGAGGGGTGGAAAAAAACACCTGTGCTGGAGAGCCAGCCGGGGTGTCAGATGTTTGGGTATAACCTGAGGCCGGAGAGCCAGGGCAGTATCTTGATTCAATCCCGCGATCCACGGGAACAACCGAAAGTAACGCATAATTACCTCAGCGATGAGCGCGACAGAGAAATCAGCGTGCGGATGTTTCGGATGATGCGGAAGTTTTATGAACAGCCTGTATTGAAAGATATTGTGGTAGAGGAAATGCTACCGGGACCGGCCGTTCAAACGGACGATGAGATTCTCGATGCCTTTGATCTGTTGGGTGGCCCTGGCTATCATGCTACCGGCACTTGCAGCATGGGAGTCGATAGCAAGGCTGTTGTTGATGAGCGCTTGCGGGTTCGGGGCGTCTCGGGGCTTCGGGTTGTGGATTGCTCGATCATGCCGACCAATGTGTCGGGCAACACCAATGGCCCTGTCATGGCGACTGCCTGGCGGGCATCTGACCTTATCCTTGAGGACAATCGCTGACTGCTTGGGGGCAACCGGTGACTGATAGTAACAGGGCCTGTTAAACAGGCCTTGGCGTGATTGAAGTCGATATTGTCTGCAGGTGAGGCTGCTATTATTGGGCAGCCAGCCCACCGTCCACAACCAGCTCGGCTCCTGTAATGTACTTGGCCTCATCGGACGCCAAAAAGAGAATGCTGGCGGCCACATCTTCTGGTGTTCCCATGTGGCCCAGTGGGATCTGGCTATTGATAAGTTCGAACTGCTCGGGAATGTCTTTAAATACTGTTTTCTGAATATTGGTATGGATGGAGCCAGGGTGTACTGAGTTACAGCGAATATTGTGCTTGGCGCACTCAATGGCAACGTTTTTGGTGAACAAGTGTACTGCAGCCTTGCTGGATGAGTAGGCAGATACTCCTGGGGCGCCGACCAGACCTGCAACAGATGACAGATTGACAATCGCACCACCGCCATGTTCCCGCATGGTGCTGATAACCTGCTTGGTTCCGAGAAACACACTGGTCATGTTAATGCGCATTTGGCGTTCGAAATCTTCTTCAGTGAGTTCATCTATGGACTTGAGTATGACGACGCCAGCATTATTGACCAAAATATCGATCCTGCCCCACTGGTTCAAAATTCGCTCTACAGTTTCAATCCAGTCTTGACGACTGGTAACATCCTGTCGCCAGGTAAGTATCTGGTCAGAAACTGTCATCAGCGATGTTTGGCAATGTTCGAGATTGGCCCGATCGATATCTGTAGCGACAACTTTGGCCCCTTCCCGGGCGAAGCTATGAGCCGTTGCATAACCAATCCCCGGGTTGGATGCAGCACCGGTAATAAGGGCAACCTTTCCTGCGAGTCTTGCCATTGTGATATTCCTTCCAACTCAAGGTTGTGAATACGAAGTGGGTTTGCATACCAATGGCCTAAATGGCGATATAGCGCTCTCTGGTACCGTGGCGGGCGGAGCGTTCAATGGCATCAAGCATCTGGTGGCGCAGTAGAGCATTGTTGAAATCCGGACACTCATTAGTGCCATTGTGACGGTCTTGGGCATACAGTGCATAAATCTGAGCCACATTGAAGACGGGGTCTTCCAGTCGGGGCGCTAAATAGTAGTGGCTGGGTATTTCCAGTGGTGCCAGTGGACTCCCGTCAAAAGCCGCTTCCAGCTTGAGCTGAAAAACCTGAAGGTTGCCAAAGTCGCAGCTCAATCGTAGATCACCCTGGGTGCCATTGATTTCCCAGTAGAAGTTGTTGCCTGAGACAATGCCGCCACGATAGTGCACAGAGGCAATCGCGCCGGACTGCAGGGTGCCACTGATTGCCCATTGATCCTCCGCGCTGGCAGTGTGGACTTTATCCTCGAGAGGAAAGTAAACCGTCTTGCGCAGCAGGCCGGAGGTGGCTGTCAGCGTTTCGAACTCACCCAAGCAATAAGCATGTGCATCCAAAGCGTGTCCGCCCGCGATGCTAAGCAGGGTGGCTCCTTGCGTCTTGTCAAGAGTATAGGCATTGCGCTCGGGCATGCCCGGCCCCCAGTTCATGCCACTCCCAATCATGCTGCTGGACAGAACTTGTCCAATTTTTCCATCTGCGATCAAGTCGCGGACGTAGCGGATGGCAGGAGAACCGCGGCCTTGCAGCCCTACGCCGAAGCGAAGTCCTTGTCTGTTGGCGACTTCTACCAGTTGTTGGGCTTCAGCCAGGCCGTTGGCTAAAGGCCACTCACAGTGCACGTGCTTTCCAGCTTCTATCGCCTCTGTTACCAGCTTGAAGTGATCAGGAACTTTGACTGTTATGACGACCAGGTCTATTTCAGAGCATTGGATAAGCTCGGATGAGGTGGAGAAAACATAACTGACACCAAATTTTTCAGCCGTATGTTCTGCACTGCGGCGTGTACGCGATGAGAGAGCTTTTATCTCATAGTAAGGCAGGGCTTGCAGAGCTGGAAGGTGAGCTATATTGGCCCAGCCCCCTGTTTTGTAATCCTGTCCTGGGGTAACGCCAATTATTCCGACTCTAATGGGTTCCATAAAGCGTTCACATTTTATATGTATTTTAACCATTAAAGAAAAATGTAGTGGAATATTCTTGTATGCCTGAACAATAAGTTATGTTTGTGCGTCTCAAGGAATCATGAGAAAAATAAAGTCCTGATCAAAAATATGTATATGGAAGCAAGTATGGATGCAGTACCCGTTGGACGCACAAGCAAATCATTTGAGGCATTGAAAAAAGAGTTTTTACGACTTTGTTGCTAACTTGAATCAGGCCTGCTCGTAATGGCGCGCTAGCAATGAAGTGAGCAGAGGCTATCACTCTTTGTCAATCAGCTAACGAAAATAGATATACAATCTTGTTGAGGAGATACTCATGGGTAAAAAGGGTCGATTAACTGCCGATAAATTTGGATACAGCATGCCTGTCGATGCGCCAGCGTACCCAATGCCGCCTGCATTGATGCGCAATGTAGAGTCCTTCACGATTACATATGAGACGGATGTTGATGCAGCATTAGAGCTGTTACCCGAAGCTGACGGGCTGGAACTCGCAGATGAAGGAACTGCGAAGATGGTGTTTGTGAAGATGCCCTATACCCCATGGGGTGCTTACAATGAGGTTTACCAACTGCTGGATTGCGTATGGGAAGGGACGCCCTGTATTTTTCCGGTTCGATTGCTGGTGGACAATGACATCCCGTTGATTATAGGTCGGGAGCTGTGGGGAAACCCAAAGAAGTTTGGCAACATCGAATTCAGACAGGAGAGCAGCATCCTTCAGTGCACAGGTGAGAGGCCCAGGGGAACCAGGCTTTGTACAGGCCTCATACAGCTTGAGAAGCCACTTGAGGTTGCTCCCTCCATGATGCATGTGGTGGGGTTGCGCGTCATTCCCAACCCTGAATGTCCTGAAAAACCATCACTTGCCGAACTGCTTCTAAATGCAAACCATGTAAGACCCAAAGAAGCCTGGTCAGGCTCTTGCTCACTGTCCTTTGATGCGAGATCTGAATTGGATCCTTGGTACAAGCTACCGGTCAAGAAATTAGTACAGGCTGTTTATATGATCGGAGATATGGAGACGATACCAAAAGCAAAAATCCTGAAGCGCTATTAAAAGCGGCTCTATTCCAATTAAACCGTCTAAATAATCTGGAGGTCTCTCTATCTCGCAGAGCATGTCAATCTCAGAGGTGGAGAGGCCGCGAACCAGAGCGGGATGGCGGTGCGCGAAAAGCTTGACATTCTAATAAGATTTGTATCAATCTAGTGATTGGCTAGTCATAACTGGTGCCCCGATTCCATTCAGTTGACTCATACCTTCATGTGGACAGGCCGGGGGTAGTTGCTATTCTATCTGGCTAGGGTTCAAGGATGGCGGGGTTCACCAAAAGCATATTGCCTGCAATGGAACGCCGCTCTACAACTCCGACGACTGTATGTTTTGTTGTTGGGCGGCATACCTGAAATGTCATAATGAAAACATCAGAGGGTAGGTGGCCATGATCAGTACAAGAGAGAATTTTTCACAGAGTAATAAAATTCAAAGTATTGCCGAGTATCAGCTAGCTATTTCTAAATGGATGTTCCCTATAAAAATAGACCTTCCCGCTCAGGAGGCTCAGTTTGTTGCGCACTCTGAAACTCGCAATATCGGTCTTTTATCTATCATTAAAGCGACAGCTAATTCGCCTATACTTCTACGGCGCCAGCCTGTAGGCACAGAGCCGGAAAACTATTTCATGCTTAATATTCAGCTTGACGGAGAGATTGCCTATGTCAGCCCCAACGGAAAAGTGTCGTGTGGCCCGGGTAGTATGCTGCTCACTAATCAGAATCGAGTGTTAAAGTCTGAGCAGTTATCTCCTGCAGAAGCCTTAGTGGTGAAAGTACCAACCTCCTATGCGCGTCAGCGCAGTCATCATATCGACAGATACTGTTGGACAACAATCGATGCTGATGGAGGAGTATCGGGAATGCTCAGGGATTTTGTTGTGAGCATGTGGCAGGCTGCAGCATCCTTGTCTCCTGCTGAGGCAGAGAGGCTTCCCTTGATTTTTATCGACCTGCTGGATTCGGTGTTCCATAAGGAAAGTGGTGTGTATCCAGAGTTGTCTTCCCCTGAAGACGTACTGGTCGAGCGCTTGAGAAATGAAATTTTCAACAGGATGAGCAAGCCGAAGCTTACGTCTTCTGAGCTTGCTGAATCTCTCTGTGTTTCAAGAAGTAAGCTATACCGTGCAACTAACCAGGCGGGTACTACAGTAGAGCAGATTATACAGGAGGTTCGTCTTGAGTGGTCGCGTAATGCACTTGGTGATGCCCACCTCTCCAAGCTTAGCTTGACAGAGATAGCAATGGAGGCCGGTTTTTGTGATCAGGCACATTTTAGCCGCTGCTTCAAGAAACGATACGGCATGTCTCCTAGTGAGTATCGCTATCAGGAAGCAATAAAGTGTGGTGAGAAACACTAAGCAAAGTTAGCCTGATAACTATAGTGCATCGGGTCTAGTGCGGCCGGGAGGCTGTGCTGGTCAGAAGTTATTAAAATAAAAGTCAGATAAGCCTTTTCTTATAAGCAATTTTTCCATAAGTCGTTTGAAGTTA
>JALNZZ010000079.1 GCA_023229065.1 Porticoccaceae bacterium | reverse complement strand
CCGAATCTCTACGCTCGAAAATCAGGGAGCGGGAAGCTCCGGCACTTCAGAGGCGCCATTATCGCGAGGCGCTACCGGAATGTCACCCTGCATAATACCGCTGGGAACTTCCTCGACAGGAATAAAGGAATCTCCCATCCCTGCCTTGTGCTTGGCCATTACTGCCAAACTGAAACTCGTCACAAAAAAAGCTGCCGCCAGGAGGGCTGTCGCCTTGCTGAAAAAGTTCCAGCTGCCTGAGCTGCCGAAAAGCGTCTGGGAAGCACCAGCACCAAAAGAAGCACCGGCTTCCGCACCCTTGCCCTGCTGCAATAGCACCAAGGCGACAATCGCAAGGGCAATCAGCAAGTGTATTACCAGAACAATCTGCATCATTACTGTTGATCCGCCAACCTGCATATTGCGGAAAACTCCTCCGGCACCAGTGCGGCTCCGCCAATAAGGCCACCGTCGATATCGGGCCGGGAAAAAAGCTCCCGCGCATTGGCGGCCTTCACACTGCCGCCGTATAAAATCCTCGTTTTGGCACCTTCGGCACCCAGCCAGTGGCGGATACCTTGGTGCACTTCCTGGGCTTGATCCGGCGTCGCCGTTTTGCCCGTGCCTATGGCCCATACGGGCTCATACGCAATAATACTTGCTGTCAGTCGATCGAGACCTGCCACTGCAGCTACTGCTTGCAGCTGAGCTGACACTACCTGCTGGGTTTCCCCTGCCTCGCGCTGTTCGAGAGTCTCCCCTACGCACAACACTGGCGTCAGGCCAGCGGAGCAAGCGGCGACAAACTTCTTCGCCACGGTCTCATTGCTTTCGCCGTAAATTGTACGGCGCTCGGAGTGGCCTACCAATACCAGGCTACAACCGACATCTTTGAGCATGGCTCCCGATACTTCGCCGGTAAAAGCGCCACTGTCCTCTTCCAGGCTCAGATCCTGGGCACCAATCGCAACGGGCAATCCTGCCAGCTGTCGGGCGGCGAGATCCAGATAAACAGCGGGAGGAAACACCGCAATATCAATCGCCAGCTCTGACAGGGGAGCTTCCAATGCCTGTAGATGCGCTGCCACAAAATCGCGGGAACCATGCATTTTCCAGTTGCCCGCCACCAGCGGTTTTCGCGTCACCCTTACCGCCTCCCTGATTACTGCCATCCCTCGAAGCTCTGTTCTGAGGGGCGCAAATGGTAGCCAAGTCGCCGGCATTATACAAGCAGAAATCGCCTTTATGTCAGGACTTTTTCCACCACGTCGGCAACTTGACGGGCGAGCTCCGCCACCTTGTCGGCATCGGCACCCTCCACCATCACGCGAATCAGCGGTTCGGTTCCAGAGGGACGCAACAGGACTCGCCCGGTACCCGCCAGAGCTGTTTCTGCAGCGGCCACTGCCGCATCAATCTCCGGCGCGCCGGCAATCGATGCTTTACCAGCCACCGGCACATTGATCATAACCTGGGGCAGCATTTCCATATCGGCGACGAGCTCGTCGAGAGCCTTGCCGCTATCGCTCATGGCGCGCAGCACCTGCAAAGCGGCGACGATGCCGTCACCCGTCGTGGTGAGGTCCCCGCAGACAATGTGCCCGGAGTTTTCGCCTCCCAACAGCCAGCCGTGCTGGCGCATCGATTCAATCACATAGCGGTCGCCCACCTTGGCGCGCTCGAAGGGAATGCCCAGTTGATCAAAAGCGAGCTTGAGGCCATGGTTGGACATGAGAGTGCCTACGACACCGCCGCAGCCATCGCTGCCGCCGTGGCGATGACGTGCAATCACGAACAGAATGCCATCCCCATCAACCACGGCACCATGGCGATCGACCAATATCACCCGGTCGCCATCACCGTCCAGCGCGATACCCAGGTCAGCGCCCCTGGCCACCACTTCGCGTGCCAGTGCCTGGGGCTGGGTAGAGCCGCAGTTGGCGTTGATATTGATACCGTCTGGCTCAACGCCCATCGCAATCACCCGGGCACCCAGCTCTCGCAGCACATCAGGTGCCACATGGTAGGTAGCGCCGTGGGCGCAGTCCACAACCACTGTCAGGCCGGACAGGCTGAAACCAGACGGCACTGTGCTCTTGCAAAATTCGATATAGCGACCGGCAGCATCGGCAATGCGGTGGGCGCGCCCCAGCCTTTCCGATAGCCCTGTCTCCATCGGCAAATCGAGATAGTGCTCTATGCGGCTCTCGATTTCATCACTCAGCTTGAAGCCATCACCGCCAAAAAACTTGATGCCGTTGTCGTCGTAGGGGTTGTGAGAAGCGCTGATTACCACTCCGGCCTGAGCACGGAAAGTACGACTCAAATACGCAATTGCTGGCGTTGGCATTGGCCCCAACAGCCCCACATCGACACCAGCGGCGATGATCCCCGCCTGCAGGGCGGATTCGAACATGTATCCGGACACCCGGGTATCTTTGCCCACCAGAATAAGCTTGCGACCCTTGGCTGTTTCACCAAAGACCTTACCGGCCGCCCAGCCCAACTTGAGTACAAAGTCAGCAGTAATAGGCGGCTGTCCGACCAGCCCTCGGATGCCGTCGGTTCCAAAATAACGTCTGCTCATAGAATCAGCTTTCTTCGATTGCGGTAAGAACTTTTAGAACGTCCACTGTCGCGGCGACATCGTGAACACGGATTATACGCGCGCCCTGCTGCACGGCCAGCAAGGCCAGGGCCAGGCTGCCCGCCAGCCGATCGCCTAGCTCGCGCCCCAGCAACTCACCCACCATGCGCTTGCGAGACACTCCCACCAGCACGGGAAAGCCTTCGGCGACAAAGGTATCAAGGGCGCGAAACAGCGCCAGATTGTGCTCCAGGTTCTTGGCAAAGCCAAAACCTGGGTCGATAGCGATAGCCTGGGTGGCAATGCCCGCCTCGCGACAGGCGGTGACTCGCTGCCGCAAGTAGTCGCGCACTTCGGCCACCACATCCTGATAGCTGGCCAGCCCTTGCATAGCGCCGGGCTCACCCCGTGTGTGCATCAGACAGACCGACAAGCCGGTAGCGGCCGCAGTCTGCAAGGCACCGGGCCGGGTGAGGGCGCGGACATCATTGATCATATCCGCGCCTGCCGCAGCCGCCTCCCTCATCACCGCAGGCGAGCTGGTATCCACCGACACCGGTATATCAAAGTGCGTTTTGAGCAGCGCCACCACCGGTACCACTCGCTCCAGCTCCTCCGCTTCGCTCACTGGCGCTGCGCCGGGACGGGTAGACTCACCACCGATATCGAAAATATCTGCGCCAGCCACGGCCATAGCCTCGGCTTCGCGCAGAATCAGATCGGAAGAGGGTTTGCCGGCGGCAAAGAATCTGCCGCCATCAGAAAAGGAGTCGGGCGTGATATTGAGGATGCCCATGACGGCTGCCCGCCCGGAGGGCGGAAGCAGCCGGGAAACGTTGCCAGATTCCATTCTAAGTACTGCCTCAGGCTAAACCGGGTAAGACCGCTCAGTGCTCACTAGCCGGACCGCCGACAGTACTGTCCGCCGCCGTAGAAGACTTGTCACCCGAGGCATCGCCAGCCGGCGGATCTCGCCAATCATGGGGAGGACGCACCGGGCGCCGCGCCATCAGATCGTCCACCTGCTCGGCGTCGAGAGTTTCGTATTCCATCAGAGCCGCTTTCATGGCATGGAGGATATCGCTGTTGTCTTCCAGTATCTGCTTGGCCGTAGCGTAGCTCTCATCGATGATGCGCCGTACTTCGGCGTCGATCTCGCGAGACGTCTCACTGGAAAAGTTGGTATTGCCCGAACCCGGCATCTGGGTTTCCTCCTCGCCGTAAAGGATCGGGCCCAGGGTGTCCGACAGCCCCCAGCGAGTGACCATGTTGCGCGCCAGCTGAGTAGCCCGCTCAATGTCATTGGAGGCGCCAGTGGTGACGCCATCGGGGCCGTGGATCATCTCCTCGGCGATGCGCCCGCCAAACAGCGTACAGATCTGGCTGATGATCTGGCGCCGGCTGAGGCTGTACCTGTCGCCTTCGGGCAGGAACTGGGTAACACCCAAAGCCCGGCCGCGGGGGATAATGGTGACCTTGTGTACCGGGTCGTGCTCCGGCACCAGGCGACCGATAATGGCATGGCCTGCTTCGTGATAAGCCGTATTGGCTTTCTCTTCTTCGGACATCACCATAGAGCGGCGCTCGGCACCCATCATGATCTTGTCGCGCGCTTTCTCAAATTCTTCCTGACCTACCAGCCGCTTGTTGGAGCGAGCCGCGAACAGCGCTGCCTCGTTCACCAGGTTGGACAGGTCGGCACCGGAAAAACCAGGGGTACCGCGCGCCAGCACACTGAGGTCGACCCGCTCGTCGAGGGGCACCTTGCGCACGTGCACCTTGAGAATCTGCTCGCGACCACGCACATCCGGCAGACCGACAAATACCTGGCGGTCGAAGCGGCCCGGGCGCAGCAGCGCTTTGTCCAGCACATCGGGACGGTTGGTGGCGGCGATGACGATCACCCCCTCAGTGCCCTCAAAGCCGTCCATTTCCACCAGCAGCTGGTTGAGGGTCTGCTCCCGCTCGTCGTGACCACCGCCGTAGCCGCCACCGCGGTGGCGACCGACAGCGTCGATCTCATCGATGAAAATAATGCAGGGAGCGGCCTTCTTGGCCTGCTCAAACATGTCCCGCACCCGCGAGGCACCCACACCGACAAACATCTCGACGAAGTCGGAGCCGGAGATGGAGAAGAACGGGACTTTGGCCTCGCCGGCAATGGCCTTGGCCAACAAGGTCTTACCCGTACCGGGGGGGCCTACCATCAGCACTCCCCTGGGGATATGTCCACCGAGGCGCTGGAATTTAGAGGGGTCGCGGAGGAAATCTACCAGCTCTTTGACGTCCTCCTTGGCTTCATCCACACCGGCCACGTCGCCAAAGGTGGTATTGATCTGGTCTTCCCCAAGCAGGCGCGCCTTGCTCTTGCCAAACGCCATGGGACCGCCACGGCCACCGCCACCGCCCTGCATCTGGCGCATGAAGAACATAAAGATGGCAAGGATCAGCAGAATGGGGAAAGAGGCCACCAGCAACTGGGTCCAGATGCTCGGAGTCTCCGGCTCACGGCCTTCCACCACAACGCCATGGTTGAGAAGGTCATCCATCAACTTGTTGTCGGGCACATTAGGGCGAATGGTCCGGAACCGGGAACCATTACTGCGCTCGCCTTCAATGACCAGATCCTGAATCACCACTTTATGAATCTGATCGGACTGCACCTCTTCGATAAAGCTGGTGTAATCCAGGGCCTGGGTAGTGGGGGCGGGGTTGAAGTTCTGGAACACAGACAGCAGAACTGCCGCAATCACCAGCCATAAAATCAGGTTTTTTGCCATATCGTTCAAGGTCGCTTCCTCACAATGCGGTCCAACTATACCAGTAAAGAGGCCCCAGGCCAGCCAAATGCTGTTCTAGTTTCCACTCCCACGGTACCCTTTGGCCACTAGGTAAACTTCCCGGGAGCGCGCCCGGGACGCCTCGGGTTTGCGCACCGCCACCGACTGGAACAGCTTGCGCAGCTCCAGCAGCAGGGCGTCGAAACCTTCGCCCTGAAACACCTTGGCAACAAAGTTGCCACCGGGTTTCAGTACCTCACCGACCATATCCACTGCCAGCTCCACCAGAAACATGGCACGGGGTTGGTCGATGTCCTTCATGCCGCTCATATTCGGCGCCATGTCGGAGAGCACCAGATCCACTGGCTGCTCGCCGATAGCAGCGCGGATCTCCTCCAGCACTGCCTCCTCGGTAAAATCTCCCTGCACAAACTCCACGCCGGCAATACTATCCATGGCGAGAATATCGGAGCCAATCACCCGCCCGTGGTGACCTATACGTTCCATTGCCACCTGAGACCAGCCGCCGGGGGCAGCGCCCAGGTCGACCACCGTCATACCCGGCTTGAGCAAGCGGTCCTTGTCGTCCAGCGCCATCAGCTTGTAGCTCGCTCTGGAGCGGTAGCCATCCTGGCGGGACTTTTGCACAAAGCGATCCTTCTCGTGCTCCTGCAGCCAGCGGTGGCTGCTTTTCGATCGTGCCATAACGTGTCAGCGGTCTTCAGCAGGTGGATGAATTGTGTCGGCAGGCCAGAGCCGGTAAGCACTAGCGGCTTAATTATGCCACGGTAAGCAACCTCGCGGTGACGATTGGCTCATGGGCCGCTACAATAGCGCCCCCCAACCGGAATTCACCATGACTCTCACCGCCGATCAACGTAAACACCTGCGCTCTCTAGGCCACGGCCTCAACCCCGTTGTTACCGTCGCCACCAAGGGGCTGACCGAAGGGGTAATCGCCGAGATTGAGCGCGCGCTCAGCGATCATGAACTCATCAAAGTCCGCCTCACGGTGGGTGACCGCGTCCTCAAGAAGCAACTGATCGCTGAGATCTGCCAACAGGTGAAAGGCGAGGAAGTCCAGGTTATCGGCCATATCCTGCTCCTTTATCGCAAAGCCGACAAACCCAACCCGCGCCTTTCCAACCTGTTGCGCCCGGTCTGAAACCATCGCCGCACCGAATGCAGCTTTTGCTCTATTGTGACCACAACAGCTGGCAATAATCCCATCGCAAACAACTATCGACCCGATAGCCCGGACCCAGTGCATCTCTTGGCCTTTCGCAAGGCAAGGCGCTACCATTAACCCCTTGGCAACAGGGTATGGACAGGCATCCAATGACTAGTGACAAAACACCCCGCGTACTGCTGATTCTGGACGGCTGGGGCTACAGTGAAAACCCCGAACACAACGCCATCCACAGCGCTCAGGCACCCATCTGGAAATCCTTGTGGAAAAGCGGCCCCAAAACCCTGGTGGCCACCTCGGGCCTGGCTGTGGGACTGCCGGAGGGCCAGATGGGCAACTCCGAGGTAGGCCACATGACGCTGGGTGCCGGCCGGGTGATCTATCAGAATTACACCCGGATCAACAAGGCTATTGCCGACGGCGACTTTTTCAACAACCCGGTGTACTGCTCGGCCATCGACAAGGCGATCAGCGCTAAAGGGGCCGTCCATATCTTCGGCTTGCTCTCTCCCGGCGGCGTGCACAGCCACGAGGATCACCTGGTAGCAGCCATCCGACTCGCCGCTCAACGCGGCGCAGAGCGAATTTACCTCCACGCCTTTCTCGACGGCCGCGATACGCCACCCAAAAGTGCCGCACCCTCTATCGAGCTGGTAGAGAAAGCCTTTGCAGAAATCGGACGCGGTGCCCTCGCCAGTCTCACCGGGCGCTACTACGCCATGGATCGCGACAATCGCTGGGAGCGCGTGCAGCCCGTCTACGACATGCTGACTCTGGGTGAAGCAGACCAGGGAGCCGCCTCCGCCGCCGACGCCCTGGAGGTCGCCTACAAGCGCGATGAAAGCGATGAGTTCGTCAAGCCCACCCTGATCGACAGCGACGGCGTGGTCCGTGACGGTGACACCGTGCTGTTCATGAACTTCCGGCCCGACCGCGCGCGCGAGCTGACCCAGGCTTTTATTGACAACGACTTCTCTGGCTTCGAGCGCAGGGCTCGCCCCGCCCTCTCTGCCTTTGTGATGACAACCGAGTACTCGGCAGACTTCGCTATTCCCTGCGCCTTCCCGCCTGAGGATCTGTCCAATACCTTCGGCGACTATATCGCCGGCTTGGGCAAGACTCAGCTGCGTATTGCCGAGACAGAAAAATATGCCCACGTCACTTTTTTCTTTAGCGGCGGGCAGGAAGATACCTACCCCGGGGAAGAGCGAGTACTGGTGCCCTCGCCCAAAGTGGCCACCTACGACTTGCAGCCAGAAATGAGCGCACCCGAAGTGACTGACCGACTCGTGGCAGCCATCGACAGTGGGCGCTTCGACGTGGTGATCTGCAACTTTGCCAATGGCGACATGGTCGGTCATACGGGTGTCTTCGACGCCGCTGTCAAAGCGGTGGAGGCGGTGGATCTTTGCATCGGTCGCATCCTCGACGCTGTTGAACGGGCGGGAGGCGAGTGTCTGATCACTGCCGACCACGGCAACGTCGAACAAATGCTCGACCCGGACAGCGGCCAACCCCTCACCTCCCATACAACAGAGCCGGTCCCCCTGATCTATGCCGGCCCACGCAACCTGCGTTTGGCAGATGGCGGCAGTCTGGCGGATGTTGCGCCCACCCTGCTCTACCTCATGGGGTTGCCGCAGCCAGCAGAAATGCGCGGTCGCAGCCTGATTGTCACTGATTAATCGGGCACATTTTCCCGTGTCCCTGTGGCGCGTAGCTGTTATCGCCCTGCTGGTAACCGGTGTCGGCCTGGCTGATGAACAGGGCCAGGAAGAAGCCGAGGAGGCCAAGCTGCGTGCCCTGGAAGAGGATATCCAGGCGCTGCGCCAACACCTCCAGCAGCGGGACAGCGAGCGCAAGACCCTGGCTGACGAGTTGCAGGAACAGGAGCTGGAGGTCGCAGCTATCAATGGCAAGATCACTACCCTTGATGCCGACATCGTCCGCCTTAACGACGAGCTAATAGAGCTGGGCCAGCGCCGCCAGGGGCTTGAGTCGCAAAGCCGTGCCCAGCAAGCCATGATCGCCCGCGAACTGGAGGCGGCCTTTCGCCTCGGTCGCGCCGAGCCCCTCAAACTGCTGCTCAACCAGGAAGAGCCCGACCACCTCAACCGCACGCTCAAGTACTACCGCTACTTCATCGAGGCGCGCCGCGCCCGCATTGAGGGCTACCGCACCCTCATGGCGGAACTGGAAACCGTGGTGGACAGCATCGCGAGCAACCAACTCGAGCTGGCCAACAGTCGCGACGAGCTGGAAGCCCAGCAGTCAGCACTCGCCACCAGCAATGAAAAGCGCCGCCAGGTGCTGGCAGCGTTGGACCAGGAACTGGACAGCGAGCAAGCCCGACTCGCAGAGCTCAATCGCCAGCGCGAAGAACTGGAAGCCGTTTTAGCGCGCCTGCAAGAAGCCATCCAGGAGTTGACGGCCCCGACCAGCGAGCCCTTTCCCAGCTTGCGCGGCAAATTACCCTGGCCCGCGGAAGGCAAGGTACTAAAAGCCTATGGCTCGATGCGTGCTCAGAACCTGCCCTGGACGGGCTGGTTGATCGCCGCCGATGAGGGCGCCAGCGTCAACGCCGTGCACCCTGGCCGGGTCGTCTTCTCCGATTATTTGCGCGGTCACGGCCTGGTGCTGATCATTGACCATGGCAACGACTACCTGAGTCTCTATGCCCATAACCAGGTGCTCCTCAAAGAGCCCGGCGACTGGGTGAGAAGTGGCGAGCGCATCGCCCTGGTAGGCAAGAGTGGCGGCCTGGAAGACAGTGCACTCTATTTCGAAATCCGTCACAATGGCCGCCCACAGGACCCAAGAACCTGGCTGGTTCGGCGTTGATGGCCCTGCCGCCAGCCCACCAGCAATGACAAGAGTGAAAAAGCCCTACTCATAACACCGGATACCCCGCGATGAAGTCCAGCTGTCGTATTGCCACCATAGCTCTGCTGTCCCTGACCTGCACCCTGGCCACCGCCAGTAACCCAGAGGACGACTCCCGCCTGCCGCTGGAAGATTTGCAGCTCTTTGTACAAATCTTCGACCAGATCCGCAGCGCCTACGT
>JALNZZ010000078.1 GCA_023229065.1 Porticoccaceae bacterium | reverse complement strand
CGTGTTCCTGGTGGTCATTTACTGGCTGATGCGCGAGCCTCATCAGCTGGGGCTGGGTTTTGCCTGGTTCACGGGGCTGGCGCTGGATGTGCTCGCCGACGGGATACTCGGCCAGCGGGCGCTGAGCTTGTTGGTCTGCGCCTACCTCCTGCAACTCGCCGGGGAGCGCTTCCGGCATTTCAGTCTGTGGCACCAGCTGCTTGTGGTGATACCGTTGGCGTTGATTTTCCAGCTGGTAGTGATTGTGGTGTCGCTGCTGGGGGGGCGCGAGGGGGACACGTGGAGAATGTTCTATCCGGTGCTCACCACTATTCCTCTGTGGCCCCTGTTGGCGGGGCTGCTCAACCGGCTCTATCGACCGCAGAGCTAGAGCATTGAATGAGCTGGCCGCTGGCTATAGCAGCTCACGGAACTCTTTCTAATCTCGGGAGCGCTATGATGACAAATAAAGCCCTCATATTGGCTTCTGCTTCGCCGCGCCGTGCTGAATTGTTGCGCCAGATTGGTGTGCCCTTCACTATCGCGGCGGTAGACGTGGACGAGACACCGTTGCCGGGTGAAGAGCCCGGTGCCTATGTGTTACGCCTGGCCAAGTGTAAGGCCAGTGCGGCTGCAGCACGGTTTCCGAACCAGCCGGTACTGGCAGCTGATACCACGGTGAGTATCAATGGTCAGCTGCTGGGCAAACCGTCGCATCAAGCTGAGGCGACCGCTATGTTAATGGCCCTGTCGGATCGCACCCACAGTGTCTACACCGGGGTAGCGCTAGCCCTGGGTGAGCGATTGGTGTCGCGTCTGAGTCAAACCAGGGTGACCTTTCGAGCTCTTGATAGCGCTGAATGCCAGACCTACTGGCACACCGGCGAGCCTGTCGACAAGGCCGGTGGCTATGCTATCCAGGGGCTGGGTGCGGTGTTCGTCAAGGCGCTGGAGGGCAGTTACACCGGGGTGGTGGGCTTGCCTTTGGCAGAAACCTGGGAGCTGTTACAGTTGTTCGGCATTCCCTGTTGGTCGGGATTCCCTGTTGGTCGAGAGATGGCTGAATAGCCAAGGGGAGGCAGAGCAGGTTTCTCATCCCCCCTTTGTAAAGACAACTCTCCTGCAATCGAGCTTGTGGCATGAATTCGGAAATCCTCGTCAATATTACGCCCATGGAAACCCGGGTTGCCCTGGTGGAAAACGGTGTGCTCCAGGAAGTGGCCGTGGAACGAGCGCGGCGGCGGGGCATCGTCGGCAATATCTATCGCGGCAAAGTGGTGCGAGTACTACCCGGTATGCAAGCGGCGTTTGTGGATATCGGGCTGGCCAGGGCAGGCTTTCTTCACGCCGATGATATTGTTTCCGCGCCTTGGTTGGATCGCCCTATCCAGGCTGGAGGTCAGGGAGGGCAGGATATTCGCCAACTGGTGCGGGAAGGGCAGATGGTGGTGGTGCAAGTGATCAAGGACCCCATCGGCAGCAAGGGAGCGCGGCTGACTTCGCGGCTGTCGGTATCGTCGCGCTACCTGGTGTACATGCCCGATGTGGATCACGTGGGAGTCTCTCAGCGTATTGATACCGAGGAAGAGCGTGAACGCCTGCGCCAGCTACTGTCCGATGCGGTGACGGAACTGGCCGACAGTGATGCCCCTGCCAGTGCCTCCCGCCACGGCTATATCCTGCGTACCGTGGCCGAGGGGGCGAGCCGCGACGACCTCTACGGCGATCTGGTGTTTCTGCACCGCCTGTGGACTATTATCGAAGAGCGTATAGGTTCTGGCCGCGATATTGTCTGCCTGTACGAAGATCTGCCACTGTCGTTGCGGGCGTTGCGGGACATGTTACGCCCGGAGGTAGAGAAGGTGCGGGTGGATTCCAGGGAGGTCTTTGCCAGCATGCAGGCCTTCGCTCGTCAGGTGAATCCGGAGATGGTGCATTTGCTTGAGCACTATCCGGGTGAGCGACCGTTGTTCTACCTCTACAGTGTGGAAGACGAGATCAGTCGGGCTTTGGCCCGCCAGGTCCCTCTCAAGTCGGGCGGCTATCTGGTGATTGACCAGACCGAGGCGATGACCACCGTCGATGTAAATACCGGTGGCTTTGTGGGCCACAGCAATTTGGAAGAAACCATTTTCAAGACCAACCTCGAGGCGGCTACAGCGATTGCCCGCCAGCTGCGGCTGCGCAATCTCGGGGGCATTATCATCATCGACTTCATCGATATGTCAGATTCGGAGCACCGTCGCCAGGTGTTGCGCACTCTGGAAAAAGCGCTGGAGCGAGACCGCGCCAAGACGGGCATTACCACGGTTTCTCAGTTGGGGCTGGTGGAAATGACGCGCAAGCGTACCAGTGAGAGCCTCGGCCAGATTCTCTGCGAGCCGTGTCCTGTGTGTGAGGGCCGCGGTCGCCTCAAGTCGCCGGAAACCGTTTGTTACGACATTATGAGAGAGATTCTACGCGAATCCCGCGCCTTCGAGTGCGAGCGCATTTTGGTATTGGCTTCCCAGCTGGTGATAGACCGTCTGCTGGATGAAGATTCCTCCAATGTGGCGGACCTCGAGGAGTTTATTGGTCGGCCGATCCAGTTCCGGGTGGAAACGCTGTATTCCCAGGAGCAATACGACATTATTCCTGTGTGATAAGGACGAGGGCTGTATTGCGGTGATGGTTTGGCGTGTGGCGGGGAAACTGCTCAATAGCCTCTGGCTGCTGGTTGCGCTGGTGGTGATTGCGCTTGCTATTGTGGTAGCCATTGGCCGCGAGTTGTTACCACACGCCAACCATTACCAGTCGGAAGTGACCCGTTTTCTCTCTGCGCGCACGGGGTTGAAAATCACAACTGACAGTGTGCAGGGCACCTGGACTGGCTTGTCGCCGCGACTTGTCGCCAACGGGCTGGAGATCAGCTCGCCAGACGGCGAGCAAGCAATCGTCATCGACAGCGCCACAGCACAGCTCGATTTGCTGCGCAGCCTGGCGTCTTTCGCCCCGGTTTGGCGGGAGCTGGAAGCCAGCGGGGTAGTGGTGACGGTGGTGGAAGATGCCGATGGCAGCTGGTCGGTGGCGGGCCTTCCCCTTGGCGGTGGCGATGGTCGCGGCTTCGACAGTATCAGAGATCTGTTGGTGGAAACCCGTCTGCTGCGCATCGACGAGGCCAGTGTCGACCTGCAGTTTTATTCTGGTGCTGTGGCGCGTTTGCGGGCGCCGCAAACGCGCATCGACAATACTGGTGATTTTCATCGCACAGTGGCAAGTCTGGCGGTCGCGGACAGTGGTGATGACACTGCGCGACTCGTCTTTGAAGGGCGGGGCGACGTCGCAGGTGGAGGCAGTTTCAGTGGGCGTGGCTACATAGAAATCCACCGCCTCAACTTCGATGGCAATCTGAGTGCCATTGCCCAACGCTGGTTCCCGGAGCAGGTGGCGCGGGTTGGCGATATCGAGACCGATATCGATCTGGCCCTGTGGTTCGATTGGCACAATGGCGGCCTGGTCAATGGTCGCGGTACTCTCAAGGCTGCAGAAATTCCCCTCAACTGGGTAGCGGACGCCGGCTCGCTCACTGCCCTGGAAGCCGAGATCACGAGTTGGTATCAGCCCGGAAAGGACTGGGGTGTCCGCCTGCAAAACCTGCAGGTGAACTGGGGAAAGGAGGCCGTGGGGCCTCTCAACCTGGAGTTTCGCCAGCGGGTGGGGCGGCGCTGGGGTGAACTCGACCTGGCGGTGGACAGCCTGGATCTGGCATTGACTCACCGCCTGTTGCACAGCACCGAATTGCTCGGCGAGCGGCTGGACGATGTGCTGGCGCAGCTGGAGCCTTCTGGATTGGTGCGCGGGCTTCAGCTCGATATCGATATCTCGGCTGCCACGCCAGCGGTGCTGGTGCGCGGCAACCTCAATGGAGTGAGTGTCGGTTCCTGGCGGGGTGCCCCTGCTGCCCGGGGCGTCCACGGCTATTTTGAGGTGCGTGGCGCGGGTGGCGGAGAGGGGGCCAGCGGCTTTGTCGAGCTGGATAGCGAGGACGGGCTCGCCCTTCACTACCCCCGCGTCTACGACGATTTCATGCCCTACGGTGCTACGCGTGGCCGCATCGATTGGCGCTACCGCCCCGCTGTCCATCAGGTCGAGGTGAACAGTGGTCCCATCGCTATCGACGGCGAAGAAGGGCAGGGTACGGTATGGCTGTATCTCGATATTCCCACCATGGCCGGTATGCGCAAGCCCGAGATGTCCCTGATGGTGACCCTGCGCAATAGTGAGGCGCGCTTTGTCGACCGCTATCTCCCCGCTATTTTGCCGGAAACTCTCAAGAGCTGGCTGGACAGAGCCCTGGGCGAGGGCGATATTCCCGAGGCGGGTTTTTTGTGGCGCGGCTCCCTGGTGGGCAACGACCCTGCCGGGCGCACGGTGCAGGTGTACGCTCGCATCGAGCGGGCAAGTCTCGATTATCAGCCCGGTGACTGGCCGGCCCTGTCGGGGGTATCTGCCACGCTATTGGTAGACGATGACAGGGCCGATGTCTGGGCTGATGGTGCAGCAGTCGGTGATGGCGCAGTGCGCTGGGCTCGGGCTGCGCTGCGCCCCGCTGATGGCGGCGGGCAGACACTTGCCATTCGAGGCGAGGTCGATGCCAGCGTTGACTACGGGCTGGGGGTGCTCAGGGCATCGCCGGTTGGCAGTGGGCTTGACGCTCTTGATAGCTGGCAAGTGGAGGGAGAGGCTGCGATCGACCTCGATCTCGCTATTCCCCTCGGCAGCGTCACCGCTGAGCAAGAGTATCGCGTGGGAGTGGATGTTGACGGCGGTCGGGTGTTTCTGCCCGGTGCTCGTCTGGATATTGAAGATATCGCTGGGCGGGTAAACTTTTCTCTGGCCCAGGGTCTTGATAGCTCTGGTCTGCGAGGGCGCTTTCTCGGCCAGCCTCTGAACGCGACCCTGGCCACCCGCGACGGGGTTACCTCGATTGATTTCGATAGCCGCCTGCCGGTAGAGAGCTTTGCCTCGTATCTTGGCGTGCCGCTGGGCTTTGTCAGTGGGGCTGCAGACTTTGCGGGTCAGTTGCGTATTCCCGATACCAGCCGTCCCCCTGAGCTACACCTCACTTCCGACCTGCAGGGGATCGCCATTGATCTGCCGCCGCCTTTTACCAAACTGGCAGAGAGTCCGAGTTTGCTGGATGCCCTGCTGACGTTTCGCGGTAATGAGCTGCGTATTGAGGGCAGGGTGGAGGAGGTGCTGGCCATTGCTCTGCAGCTGGATAAAGGCCACTTCAGGCGCGGCGTTGTGGAGTTGCTAAGCGATACCGCACAGCAACCCGCGCAGTCTGGTCTGTTGGTGCGCGGCTCTTTGGAGCGGTTTGACTGGGCACAGTGGCAACCTCTTGTGGCAGGCGGGTTTAGCGTTGCTGGCGATAACGATGAAAGGCGTGGCGGAGGAGGCTCTGCCATCGGTGAGCTGGTGGCGCTGTCGCCGCGGCTGGACATCACTTTTGGGGATTTTGTGTTTGGTGGTTTCGAGCTGGGGCAAACGACCTTACACGGCGAGCTAGGGGCCGATAAGCGTTGGCAGCTGGCACTAGCCAGCGAGCGCGTTGCCGGGGAAATCGTTCCCGGCGGTTCGCGTACCCTGGTGCGCCTCAATCACCTGCATTTGCCCTCCCTGACGCTGCGGGCTGAAGGTGAAGAATCTCTGTCGGCGGCCGGGAGCACCCCGTCGGTACTCGATCGCTTCGACCCGCGAACTATTCCGGCCCTGGATTTTGCTGTCGACAAGATCACCGTGGACGGAAGGGAGTTGGGACGCCTTGCTTTCCTGTCTACACCGCTGTCAGACGGTGTGCGTTTTGAAGCTATTCACGGCTCACTGCGCGGTATCACTCTGCCTGTTGAGACAGGGGAGAATGCCCTGGAGCTTGCCGAGCTGGAGTGGCGGCTCGACGGCGACCGCCATCACACTCGCTTTGCCGGCACCCTGCTAGTGGACGATTTTGCTGCAACCCTGGAGAGTTGGCAGTTGCAACCCCTTATCGACAGCCGGAATGCGGCGTTTCATATGGATTTGACCTGGCCGCAACAGCCTTGGAACTTCGCTCTTGCGAAGCTGGAAGGGCATATCGGCATCGATTTGGACAGCGGGCAGTTTCATCGTGCTGCGGGCGCGCCGACCAATACTTTTTTGCGCCTCGTCAGCCTGCTCAATTTTGACACTTGGTTACGGCGCCTGCGCTTTGATTTTAGCGATCTTTTCAACCAGGGTGTGAGCTTCGATCATTTGCGGGGCGGGTTGGCGTTTGCGGATGGCACAGTCCGCTTCGACGACCCTATCGTCGCCACCATGCCCTCGGGACGGGTGCGCCTGCTGGGCAGCGCGGACATGGTCAGGGAGCAGCTCGACGCACGACTGGTAGCGACTCTACCGGTGGGTACCAACCTGCCCTGGGTGGCGGCGGTACTGGGCGGGCTGCCGGCGGCAGCGGGAGTCTATGTCACCGGTCGCCTGTTTCGCCGCCAGGTGGATCAGCTCTCCAGCCTCAGTTACCGAGTGACTGGCCCCTGGGACGACCCTAAACTGGAGGTGGACAAGATCTTCAGTGATCGCACCGATCTGGAGGGTGAGCAATGAAGGCAGCGGTGATTCAGGTTCGCGGCGACCAGGGCCTGGCTGGCAATCTGGCCAGTGTCGCCCACTGGCTGGAGCAGGCTGCAGCGGCGGGTGCGGCGTTGGCGGCGCTGCCGGAGGCTTTTGCCTACTACGGTTATCGCGCTGGCGGTGACAGCGCTGGCGAGCACAACCTCACTACCGCAGGCGCCGCCGAAGCGACGCCTGCGGGTCCGGTGCGGAGCTTTCTTGCCGAACAGGCCCGTCGTCACGGGTTGTGGCTGCTGGGAGGGACACTGCCAGTTGCTGATGTTGATGTCGAGAGTAACGACGCCAGGCCTTTTGCTGCCAGTTTGCTATTTTCTCCCGCAGGGGACGAAATTGCGCGCTACAACAAGATTCATTTGTTTGACGTGGATGTGCCAGAAACCGGCAAGTCCTACCGGGAGAGCGCCGATTACCGTCCCGGCAAGGAGGTGGTGACAGCGGATACCCCGCTCGGCAGACTGGGCCTCAGTGTCTGCTACGACCTGCGTTTCCCCGAACTGTACCGGGCGCTGGTAGACGATGGTGCCGAGATTTTGGCAGCACCGTCTGCCTTTACCGCCAGCACTGGTCGGGCGCACTGGGAGCTGCTGTTGCGGGCGCGGGCGGTAGAAAACTTGTGCTATGTATTGGCGCCCAACATGGGCCACCGCGACCATCCCACAAGGCCCACTTGGGGTGGCTCGGCCATTGTCGATCCCTGGGGTGTGGTGTTGGCCAACCTCGACGACGGTGAGGGCTTCGCCATTGCGGATATCGATCTGGCGCATTTGCGGAGCTTGCGGGCGCGGATGCCGGTGCATCGGCACCGGCGGTTGGGGATGACGCGCAACACCTAGCTCCTGCCTACTAACGCCGGGTCGCGAGGGCTGGGGCCTCCGGACCTGACCGCTACGCCGTCCGCATTGGCGGCGCTGCGGAACTCGCTTCGCTCAGACAGTCCTCGCGACTTCCCCGCCAATGCGGACGGCGTAAAGCGCGGTCTTTATGGTCCGGAGGCCCCAGCCCTCGCGACCCTCACATCTTGCTAGCATTTGGGCGGTGTCGGCAGAGGGTGAGCTGTCAGCGGGCAGTGCTCTTTTTAGGTGCTGGGGGTGTTAGAGCCGGTGGATTCCTGTCTTGCTTAACTTCATTTGCTTAGCTCGATTTGCTTAACTTCGGGGGGGGTAGACTGAGTTGAGCGCAGCTGAAAAGGTCGATAAAGCAGCTCGCTTTTCAGTACGTGGAGGATGGTGAGTATCTATTCCAGTATCTGGTTGAGATGCTGGTAACTCTCTCACTGACAAGGGAACAATCAGGTTCGAGGAGTCTATGATTATGCTGAACAAGGTGAAGGTATGTCTGCTGATGGGGCTTTGGGGTATGGCCTTTGGCGCCATGGCTTTTGTCACTACCCCGAATGAGCCCGAACCTTACGAGCCTTTTACTATCGAGGTGTCGGTATCTCACCTCTGGCCACCACACGATTATATCTTTGTGGATGTGGTGGACAACGTCATTCTTATCGGTTATAAAAATATTGGCCCACACTTTACGATAGAGCCTCCCACACCGCCGTTAGAGGTCGCTGTTCAGGGCCTTCCTCCTGGAACCTACACCGTCAAGGTTATGGAGATGGCGCTGGTTGACGGTTCTGGTGGAAGAGAATGGGTGTTTGCTGAAGAAATTGTCATTCCAGACACCCCGCCAACTCAGCCGGTGTATAGTTTTTTTCACGAAGGCATCCGGCATTATTTTGTGACTGCTTCCTACGATGAGGCCGCGCATATTCAGACAGTGGACGAGGGCTGGAAAATCGTCGACTTTGGCTTCAACGTCTGGCCCGCCGAGGGGTCGGCGCCGGACGCAGCGGTACCGGTATGCCGCTTTTATTCTCGCGATGTCAATTCTCACTTCTACACCGCCGACGCGACGGAGTGCGAAGAACTGCAAGAAATCCAAACCTCCTGGCAATACGAGGATATCGCTTTCCAGGCCTTGCTGCCGGTGGCCAATGCCTGCCCGGCGGGCACCGACCCGGTGTGGCGGCTGTACAACAACCGCCATGCAGAGAAGGACAGTAACCACCGCTTCGTAGCCAGCAGCGAAACCTACCGTACTATGATTGCCGACGGCTGGATCGGCGAGGGCGTGGCCTTTTGTTCGCCACCGGCGTCTGAAAAAAGAATGGCCTTACTTGATCCTGGCGCAGAGTGAGACCGTTGTCGGGAAGGAAATCGTTCGAGACCGTCAGTCAGCGGCAGGGCAGATTTTTGCTCCTGCAAAATCCGCATTTCCGCCATCCATGGCGGTCAGATGCCGCTGCCGAGCCCCCAAGGAGGGGTTTACGGCGTGTCTCGAGCGATTTCCTTCCCGGCAACGGTCGGAGTGCGGGGTGCCCAAAGGTGTTCCGCCGAATTGCTCGCCTGGGAAAACTCCCCTCCTTGTCCCCACCATCCCCCTTCGCTAAGATAGCGGCTTCATTTCCCACACCGCATCCCCTATGTCCATTTTCGATTTTACCGACGGTCGCGAAGGCTACTACGGTGAGTACGGCGGCACCTTTCTGCCGGAAATCCTCTCTGCCACTATAGAAGAGTTGCAGGACTGCTTTGCCCGCTGCAAAGCAGACCCCTCCTTCTGGCAGGAGTATGTAGATCTGCTGCACGGTTATTCGGGCCGTCCCACGCCGGTTACCCACCTGGCCAACCTGTCGAAGCAGCTCGGTGGTGCGCAGATCTATGTGAAGCGCGAAGACCTCAACCACACCGGCTCGCACAAGATCAACAATGTGCTGGGCCAGGGGCTGCTGTGCAAACGCCTGGGCAAGACCCGGGTGATTGCCGAGACGGGCGCCGGGCAACACGGCTACGCCACCGCCACCATGGCAGCGCGCTTCGGTTTTGACTGCACCATTTACATGGGTGCTGTCGACGTGGCCCGCCAGCGCCCCAACGTGTTCTGGATGGAGCGCATGGGTGCCGAGGTCGTGGCGGTGCAGGATGGTCAGAAGACCCTCAAGGACGCCATCAATGAGGCGCTGCGGGACTGGGTGACCAATATGACCACCACCCACTATGTGCTGGGCACGGCCTGTGGACCTCACCCCTTTCCAGAGCTGGTGAGCTATT